>JARFQW010000173.1 GCA_029287575.1 Gammaproteobacteria bacterium
AAATAGCTGTCGACGACGTGTTGACCAGGCCCGGGCGGGATGCGCTCGTTGATGAACAGACCGTGCAGGTCCTTGCTCCGTCCCGCATCGTATCCCAGCCGCACTGGGGCCCTGACCTGAAGACTGGCGAGATTCGAGCGCATCGAGAACTGCGCGTGGATCAGCACGTCAAACCGGCGGGAGCGCAGCTGGCGTCGAAGATCGGCGTAGCTCCGGCTTCCGAGCCCCTTGTCGAAAATGACGAATTCCACATCCGGCAGGCCTTCCAGCAGCTGGTGCTCCAGCTTTGCCACGCACCAGGTGATCCGGGTTGCCGGCCAGGCGGACTGAATGCTGCGGACAACGGGGACAACGTGGGTGACGTCTCCAAGCGCCGAAAATCGCAGCACGAAAAGGCTGGCGGGGGCGGCGGGGAGGGGAAGTCGGGAACGCGGCATGGGATCTTCCGGCGGCAAAGCCCGGATTTTAGCCGGGTCCGGGGGGGTGCAGTATCCCGGCGTGCGGGCAAGGGCCGCGTTTCCCGGGGCGCTGGGTTGGGATACCATTAGCGCGTTTTTGTCAGGACAGCGCCTTTCCAGCTCCGGTCCGCGGCCGGGACACAACCGGAGGTTCCGCGGGTCGCCCAGGGGGGCAGAGAGTCTTGTGCCTCGGAAAACAACACATACATTCATGCCCGCCGCCTCATTCCCACTGCGTCCGGATCCCAGCCGAGAGCCGAACCGGCGGCAGTGCAAGGGGGGTGGGCCCCAAGCGATCAGACCCCAGCATGAGTAGAAGCCCATGAGCAAGTCGCTGGAGGAACGTTACCAGTCCAGCCCGCTGTTTGGCGGCAATGCGCCGTTTGTCGAGCACTACTACGAGCAGTATCTGGCGGATCCTGATTCGGTAGAGCCGGAGCTTGCGGCGTGGTTCCGAGAGTTCGGTGGCGAACCCGGCGCGGAAATTCCGCGCGGCCCGGTGGAGGCCGAATTCGCGGCCCGCGCCCGCCAGCCCCGCGCCGTGACGCAGGCCGGACCGGCGTCACCCGAGCTCCTCGAGAAACAGGCCGCGATTCTGCAGCTTATCCAGGCCTACCGAATGCGCGGCCACCAGCTGGCGGATCTGGACCCGCTGGGGCTTACGGTCCGGCCCCGGCCCCGGGAGGTGGCGCCGGCGTTTCATGGCCTGGACAAGGACGACGGTACCCGGTACGCGACCGCCAATCTGGGCGGGCGCCCGTTCATGACCCAGACCGAGGTCATCGACTATCTCGACCGGCTTTACGGCGGCCCGATCGCCGCCCAGCTTTCCCATATCACCGATGCCTCGGAGCGCCTCTGGCTGCAGCGCAAGTTCGAGGAGGTGGCCGAGACGGTGGACGTATCGAAGGAGGACAAGCGGTTCCTGCTCGAACGGCTTACCGCCGCGGAGGGCATCGAGCGTTACCTGCATACCCGCTATGTTGGCCAGAAGCGCTTCTCTCTGGAAGGCGGCGACAGCATGATTCCGCTGCTGGATGACCTGATCCAGAACGTCGGCGTATCCGGGATGGAAGAAGTGGTCATCGGGATGGCTCACCGGGGCCGCATCAACGTGCTCGTCAACGTGCTGGGCAAGTCTCCCGCGGAACTGTTCTCGGAGTTCGAGGGCACCAAGGATCCCGAGGCCATGAGCGGCTCCGGCGACGTGAAATACCACCTCGGCTTTTCTTCTGACCACGATACTCCCGGCGGCAAGATCCATGTCGCCCTGGCGTTCAACCCGTCCCACCTGGAAATCGTCAATCCGGTGGTGGAGGGCTCGGTGCGCGCCCGACAGGACCGCCGGGGCGATACCCGGGGCGCGAGCGTACTGCCGATTCTCGTGCACGGCGATGCCGCGTTTGCCGGCCAGGGTGTCGTGACGGAGACCCTGCAGATGTCCCAGGCCCGGGGCTTTGCTACCGGCGGAACGGTGCACATCATCTGCAACAATCAGATCGGCTTTACGATCAGCAATCCCGATGATGCCCGCTCGACCCCTCACTGCAGCGACGTAGCAAAAATGGTCGAGGCGCCGATCTTCCACGTGAATGCCGACCATCCCGAAGCGGTGCTCGTCATCGGCAGACTCGCGCTCGAATACCGCATGCGGTTCGGCAAGGACGTGGTGATCGACCTGGTTTGCTACCGTCGCCATGGCCACAACGAGGCGGACGAGCCCGCCGCCACCCAGCCGGAAATGTACAAGGTCGTACGCAAGCACCCGACCGCCCGGCGTCTCTATGCCGAGAAACTCGATGAGTCGGGGCTGGTGTCGGCGGAAGAATCCCGTAGCCTGGTCGAGGCCTATCGAAAGGGCCTTGATGAAGGCTACGTTGCTCAGAAGAAAATTCTGGGCATGGTCGGTAACAAGTTCACTATCGACTGGACCCGTTTCCGGGACGTGGACTGGTCCGCGGACGTGGCGTCCGCTCTCACGCCCGAGCGCGCCCGGTTCCTTGCCGGGCGCATTACCTCGGTTCCGGACGGTGTCAGCCTGCACCCCCGCGTTGCCCGCATCATGTCGGACAGGCTGCGTATGGCGGGCGGCGATCTGCCCATGGACTGGGGCTTTGCGGAGACCATGGCGTACGCCAGCCTCCTGACCGAAGGCCACGACATTCGTCTTACCGGCCAGGACAGCGGTCGCGGCACGTTTTTTCATCGCCATGCGGTCCTGCACGATCAGAACGGAGCGGAAGCCTATGTTCCCCTCAAGCACCTGGACAAGGAGCAGGCATCCTTCCGGGTGACCGATTCCCTCCTGAGCGAAGAGGCGGTTCTCGGATTCGAATACGGGTACTCGACGACAGCGCCGGACACGCTGGTGATCTGGGAAGGTCAGTTTGGCGATTTCGTCAACGGGGCCCAGGTGGTCATCGATCAGTTCATCAGTTCCGGCGAGTCCAAGTGGGAGCGCTACTGTGGCTTGACCCTGTTTTTGCCTCACGGCTATGAAGGCCAGGGTCCCGAGCACTCGTCTGCGCGGCTGGAACGTTTTCTGCAGCTGTGCGCGGAGAACAACATGGCGGTCTGCGTGCCCTCGACGCCTGCACAGATGTTCCACATGCTGCGTCAGCAGATGCTGCGCAATTTCCGCAAGCCGCTGATCGTGATGACTCCCAAGAGCCTGCTTCGGCACAAGCGTTCGGTGTCGGATTTTTCGGCCCTGACCGAAGGTCATTTCCACTGGCTGATCCCCGAGCAGGAGGACCTGGAAGATGCTGCCGTCCAGCGCATCGTGTTCTGTAGCGGCAAGGTCTATTACGACCTCATCGCGGCCAGGGAGGAACGCGGTCAGGGGGATGTCGCCATCGTCCGTCTCGAGCAGCTCTATCCGTTTCCGGTCCGGGAGTTTGCGGCCACGATTCGCCAGTATCCCAACGCCCGTCAGGTGGTCTGGTGCCAGGAGGAGCCTCAGAACCAGGGTGCCTGGTACCAGATTCGCCATCGCCTGCAGGAGCCGCTCGGGCCCGACCATGACCTCCTTTACGCCGGCCGTCCCGGTGCGGCGGCTCCGGCGGCAGGACACTATCAGCTGCACGTAAAGCAGCAGCAGCTTCTCGTTGAGGCCGCTCTCGGCGGCCGGCCGGCGGCCGGCCGCATGGCGGATGCACAGACAACAGTCAGGAAAAAGGCATGAGTATCGAAGTCAAGGTTCCCCAACTGCCCGAGTCCGTTGCGGATGCGACGCTGGTGGGATGGCACAAGAGCCCGGGTGACCGGGTCGAGCGCGACGACAATCTGGTCGATCTGGAAACCGACAAGGTGGTGCTGGAGGTGCCGGCGCCGGTAGCCGGGGTTCTCAAGGAGATTCGTATCGAGGACGGCACGACGGTGACGGCGGGCGAAGTGCTTGCGCTGCTCGAAGAAGGAGACGGGGAAGGTGCTGCTGCCCCGGAGCAGGCTGCCGAGGAACCGGCTCCCGAGAAGACCGCCAGTGCCGAAGCCACCGGGACTCGGGAAGCCGGGGAAAGCGGTGGCGCCGGAAAACTCGGTCCGGCAGCGCGACGCCTGGTCGAGGAGCATGGTCTGGATGCCTCGAGCATCCCCGCCAGCGGACGGGACGGCAGGATCACCAAGGGCGATGTGATGCGCTTCGTGGAGTCCGGCGGCAAGGCCGATTCCGCCCCGGCGGCGTCGGTACCCGCGGTCTCGGGGCCTCGGGAGGAGCGCCGCGTCGCCATGACCCGGCTCCGGTCACGGATCGCCGAGCGCCTGGTGGAAGCGCAGCAGACCGCCGCTATTCTGACCTCCTTCAACGAGGTGGACCTGTTCGAGGTGATGGCGCTGAGGAAGCGCTACAAGGACAGTTTCGAGAAAAAGTACGGCGTCAAGCTGGGTTTCATGTCCTTCTTCGTCAAGGCCGCGGTCGAGGCGCTCCGGAAATTCCCGGTTGTCAATGCGTCTGTGGAAGGCACCGATATCATCTATCACGACTACTATGACATCGGCATCGCGGTATCCACCGAGCGAGGGCTGGTTGTGCCGGTTCTCAGGGATGCCGGGAACATGGGGTTCGCGGACATCGAGCAGGCGATCATGGATTACGCCGTCCGTGCGCGCGACGGAAAGATCGGTATGGATGACCTCACCGGTGGCACGTTCACGATTACCAACGGTGGCGTCTTCGGTTCGCTGATGTCGACACCGATCATCAACCCGCCCCAGAGCGCCATTTTGGGTATGCACAAGATTCAGGAGCGCCCCATGGTCGTGGACGGCGAGGTCAAGGTACGGCCGATGATGTATATCGCGCTGTCCTATGATCACCGCATTATCGACGGCCGCGAGGCCGTGCAGACCCTGGTCTCCATCAAGGAATCCCTGGAAGATCCCGCGCGGCTGATGCTGCAGATCTGACCCGGCTTGTTTGCCGGCGACCGCAGGCGCCGGCCCAGAACCGAAAGGACATCATTCATGAGCGACACGTTCGACGTCATCATCATCGGCGCCGGGCCGGCCGGCTACGTATCGGCCATCCGGGCCGCCCAGAAAGGTCTGAAGGTGGCCTGCATAGACGGCTGGAAGAACTATGATGGCAGCACCGCGTTTGGCGGTACCTGTCTCAATGCCGGCTGTATACCGTCCAAGGCGCTGCTGGAGAGCTCCGAGCTTTTTCACCGGGCCAACGAGGAATTTTCCACTCACGGCATCAAGGTCGGCGGGGTGGAGCTGGACCTGGAAGCGATGCAGGCGCGCAAGGGGAGCATCGTCAAGCAGCTCACCGGCGGAATCACCGCGCTCTTCAAGGCCAACAAGGTGACCGGTCTGCAGGGCCATGGGCGGTTCCTGGGCAACGGCAAGGTGGAATACACACCCCATGACGGGGAGCCCGAAGTCCTCGAGACGCGCCATGTAGTGCTGGCATCGGGGTCAACGCCGGTGGAGCTCAAGACCGTGCCCTTTGACGGCAGGGACATTGTCGATTCCTGGGGCGCGCTGGAATTCGATGCCGTGCCGAAACGTCTCGGCGTGATCGGCGGTGGCGTGATCGGTCTCGAACTCGGCAGCGTCTGGAAGCGTCTCGGGGCGGAGGTGACGGTCCTGGAAGCCATGGATCGTTTCCTGTTCATGGCTGATCAGCAGATTGCCAAGGACGCCCAGCGGCAGTTCAAGAAACAGGGCCTGGATATTCGTCTCGGTGCGCTGGTACAGGGTGCCGAGAAGGGTCCGGATGGCATCAAGCTAACCTATGAGGACGGCAAGGGAACCCAGACCCTGCACGTGGACAAGGTGATCGTTGCCGTGGGCCGCCGGCCCTACACGGAAGGTCTCCTTGGAGAAGACACCGGCGTGAAGCTGGATGATCGGGGATTCGTAGTCGTTGACGATGAATGCCGCACGGGCGTGGAGAACGTCTGGGCCATCGGCGATCTGGTGCGCGGCCCCATGCTGGCGCACAAGGGCTCGGAGGAAGGTGTCATGGTCGCCGACCTCATTGCGGGCGAATTTTCGGAAGTCAACTACGCGGTGATTCCGTCGGTGGTCTATACGGCGCCCGAAATCGCCTGGGTGGGGAAGACCGAGGAAGAGGTCAAGGCCGACGGTACCGACTACAAGGTCGGCACCTTTCCTTTTGCGGCCAGCGGCCGCGCAAAGGCCATGGAACAGGCGGCCGGTCTCGTGAAGGTCATATCCGCGACCCGGGACGACGAGATCCTCGGTGTGCACATCGTCGGTCCCATGGCCGGCGAACTCATCGGCGAGATGGTCGTGGCAATGGAATTCCAGGCCAGTACGGAAGATCTGCAGCGCACGATCCATGCCCATCCGACGCTGTCCGAAGCCCTGCACGAGGCGACGCTGTCCGCTGACAAGCGGGCGATTCACGCCATCAACAAGTAACCGGCATCCGCTCGGGCGGGCAGCTTTCTCAGGTCTTGCGGCGGGCCGAAAAGACGTTTGGCAGGCTGCCCAGCCG
>JARFQW010000123.1 GCA_029287575.1 Gammaproteobacteria bacterium
CTCATTGTCCGGTTTCGCTGGCGTTCCAAGTTCCTGACCTTTACCTTCATGGTGTTGCCGCCACCCTCAACGGGATTCAGGCGTCCGAAACTGACACAACCAGGAGTCGCGTACGCCGTGGCCTTCACAGCCAGGTCGGCAAGGTTGACCCCTGCACCCTGGAGGGTGATCGGAATCAGGGCGCCGGTCGGGCTCTGGGCGGGAACGGTGCTGCCCATGAGAATGGACTTGATCACTGACTGGTCCGCATCCGGATGCTGCTCACGCAGCAGGGCGGCCACGCCCGCGATGTGCGGTGCGGCCATCGACGTGCCGCTCAGCGTCAGCGGGCCGTTGCCCGTCTGGCCGTTGGCTGAGACCACGGCAACGCCGGGAGCAGTGATCTCCGGCTTACACGTGGAACCGCCCTGGCCCGGACCCCGGGAGCTGAACGTGGCGATATTGTCGTCGAACTCCGGAATGATGAACCCGGTGGCCAGCGTTCCCGAAACGGCTTCCGAATCCAGCGCAGCGGCAATGGCCAGGCCGTTGTCCTGACCGATGAAGATGGACGGAATATCGATGCCCGTGCCGTCACCGGCCATGTTGATCAGGCCATTGCCCTGGTTGTTGTAGACGATCACGGCACTGGCACCGGCGGCCACGGCATTGACGTGCTTGTCCACGAACGCGCACGAACCGCGGGAGATCAGGGCGATATTGCCGGCGACCTCTTCGGGGTTGGTGAGCTCCGTGCAGCCTTCGAAGGGCTCCACGGCCACGATGGACCCGGCTACCGGGCCGGTGTCCGCCAGTCTCGGATTCGGCGGATCGAACGCCGACTCGTTGCCGGCATACGTACCTGCCGCGGCGCCTTCGGTAATCTCGACGCCGGCGTATTCCAGCCCGCCCGTCGTGGAGGCCGCAACCGCGATGACCTGGGATGCCACAGCCGGGCTGCCGAGGTTATAGGGCACGTCGGCCGCGTTGCCCGCCGAGGACACCACGATAATGCCGACGTCGGCCGCCGCGTTGGACGTGACCGCCGAGGGCGACGTGGGATCGCCCAGGTCAGAGCCCAGGCTCATGTTGATGACGTCCAGCCGGTCGCTCATGTCGCCGTCGTCGTTGGGGTCCATGGCCCACTCGATGCCGGCGGCGGTCAGGGTCGTGCTGCCGACATAGTCGCCGAAGACCTTGATGGCGTAGAGATCCGCGTTGAACGCGACGCCCGGGCCGATGTTTTCGTTGCCGATTCCGCCTGCGGTGCCGGCCACGTGGGAACCGTGAGTGACGCTGCCCAGGCCGAAATCCAGCGGATCCGGATCCTCGACGTTGAACTCGCCTCCGCACTCGGGGTTGGCGGAGGTGCCGATGTCGCAGATACCCGCGAAGTCATAGCCGCCGACGACTTTCGCCGTGGGGAAGGTGCCCGGCTCGATCACTGTCGGATCGGGGTTGGACGCGTAGTCTTCGTCACCGCCGAAGTCCGTGTGGTGATAGTCGATGCCGGTATCGATGATGCCGACGCTCACGCCCTCGCCGGTAAACCCGTAGGTCTCCCAGACTTCGGGGGCGTTGATCCAGGGGACGGAGTTGGCGTTGCTGGGCTCGACCAGCTCGACCTTGGCCACTTCCCGAACTCCCGGCAGGCTGCGCAGGGCGGACAGGTAGCGGGCATCCACGGTGACGCCGATACCGGCGTCACCGACCCGCAGGTCCATGAACTCTTCCGCGCCGAGACCGGAAAGCGCTGCGCGGATACCGGACTTGGCAGCATCAACGCGAGCCGCCTGGGCGCGCTGGGCGGCACTGTCCGGCATGGTCCCGGACTGCGCCATCTCTCTGAGGCTGAAGCTTGCGACCGACTCTTCTTCAAGTCGGACGAAGACATGTACCTTGCCGGCGGCGACGTCCAGTGACTGGCCCACGCGTGGCGTGTGCGACCGGTCTATGCTGGGCGCTGCGAGTGCTACCGAGGAAAAACATACCCCGGCGAGCAACGCGCTGACGGCCGCGGCGACGGGCCGTTTAAAATGAGTCATGCAATGACCCCCCTTTCGTGTGACAACTCAGGCAGTGCGCGACCATCGTCGCGCGTCGTTGTTTCCAGGACACTGCTTCGAAGCGGCGTGTTTCCCCGGATTTTCTTGACTGGCCGACGGTATCCAGTTGTGTCAAGGAATTCAATCGCAACTTGACGTTACAGGTTATTGTTGCAGTGCGATATCCGTCGGGATTATTGTTGCATCAATGTTACACTCGCGCGCGGCGTCACTCACGGCGCTGGTCTGGAGAGACAGATGACGCCGCCCGTCGTGACTGCCTTGTACGCCGCCCTGATCGGACTGCTTCTCCTGGGTCTGTCCTGGCAGGTAACGCGGCACCGTCGACGCGCCCGGATCAGCCTGGGCAGCGGAGAGGACGCCGGCCTGGAGCGGGCTATCCGCACCCAGGCAAATCTCGCCGAGTACGCCCCACTCACCCTGCTTCTGATTGCCCTGGCGGAACTCAACGGGGCAGCTGTCTGGTTCGTCCATGGCCTGGGCGCCCTGTTCGTGATTGCCCGGGTCCTCCACGCCTGGGGCCTGGGCCTGTCGTCCGGCGTGTCCGTCGGCCGGTTCTGGGGCACCGCGCTGACCTGGCTTGCCCTGCTGGCCGCCTGCCTTGGTAACCTGTGGCTGGCGCTGATTCGATAGGCCGGCTGACCGTGACCGGAACCCGATAAGTGAAATCCCCATGAGTAAAACCCCCAATAGAGGAGCCCCATGAGCGAACCCCACTGGGAAGTCTATCTCTCCGGCGAAATCCACTCCGACTGGCGCGCGCGCATCGCCGTGGCCGTCGGCGAGCGGGATCTCCCCGTGCATCTCACAGCGCCGGTCACCGACCACGCCGCCAGCGATGATGTCGGCGAAGCGATTCTCGGCAAGGAACAAAGCGTCTTCTGGCGGGATCACAAGGGCGCGAAAATCAACGCGATTCGTACCCGGACGCTGATCGAGCGTGCCGATGTCGTGGTTGTGCGCTTCGGAGACAAGTACCGGCAGTGGAATGCGGCCTTCGACGCGGGATATGCGGCGGCGATCGGAACGCCTCTTATCGTGCTCCACGACCCGGACCTCGGTCATGCCCTGAAGGAAGTCGACGGCGCGGCACTCGCCGTGGCCGAGACACCGGAGCAGGTGACCGAGATCCTGGAGTACGTGATCCGCGCCAGCTAGCGCGCGAACAGGCGGTCGGGGTTCCTGAAGCTCTTGAACTCCAGCGCATTGCCCGCGGGATCGCGCACGAAGAACGTGCCCTGCTCACCGGGCTGGCCACGAAAGCGGATCCTGGGCTCGATCAGAAAGTCCTGACCGGCGGCCCGCAGGCGTTCGGCCAGCGCCTCCCACGCTGCCCACGGCAAAACGGCACCGAAGTGGCGCACCGGCACCGCGTCGCCGTCAACCGGGTTGCGTGTGTCGGCGCCGCGTTCATCGCTCAGGTGAGCCGTGATCTGATGACCGAAGAAGTCGAAGTCGATCCAGCGGTCACTTTCCCGGCCCACGCCACAACCCAGCACGCCGGAAAAAAAACCCCGCGCGCGCTCGAGATCGTCCACCGGGAACGCGAGGTGGAAGGGAGGCTGCATGCTATTCGCGCTCCAGGCCCAGCCAGTCGCGAGGGCGCAGGTAGTTCGCGTACAGGGACGCCTCGGGGCTGCCTGGCTCCGGCTTCCAGTCGTAGTCCCAGCGCACGAGCGGCGGAAGCGACATCAGAATCGACTCCGTCCGTCCGCCTGACTGCAGCCCGAACAACGTGCCCCGGTCGTAGACCAGGTTGAATTCCACGTACCGGCCTCTGCGGTAGAGCTGGAATTCCCGTTCCCTGTCGCCGTAGGGATGATTACGGCGGCGCTCGGCGATGGGGGCATAGGCGGGAAGAAAGTGCGCCGCGACCGAGCGGGAAAATCCGAACGCGTGGTCGAAATCCGGTGAGTTGAGATCGTCGTAGAACAGTCCGCCCACGCCCCGGGTTTCGTTCCGGTGCCGCAGATAGAAATATTTGTCACACCAGGCCTTGTAGCGGGGATAGACGTCGTCGCCGAACGGCGCGCAGGCCTCCCGGGCGGTTTCGTGCCAGTGCACGGCATCTTCTTCGAACGGGTAATAGGGGGTGAGATCGAAACCGCCGCCGAACCACCATACGGGTTGTTCGCCCGGTTTCTCCGCGACGAAAAACCGCCAGTTCGCGTGCGTCGTGGGCACATAGGGATTGCGGGGATGGAGCACCATGGAAACCCCCATGGCCCTGAAGCCCCGGCCGGCCAGCTCCGGCCGGCTGGCGCTCGCGGACGGTGGCAACTCGTCGCCGTAGACAAGGGAGAAGTTGATACCGCCCTTCTCGAACAGCGCCCCGTCGGTCAGGACCCGGCTGTCGCCGCCGCCCCCGGCGGGCCGCTCCCACGTGTCCCGAAAAAACCGGGCGCCGCCATCCAGCGACTCGAGTCCATCGGTGATCTCGTCGTGTACGGATCTCAGCCAGGCCTCGACGGCCGAAGGATCGGCGGCATCCTGGCCCCGGCCCTGAGTTCCGTTGTCCGGTCTCGTGCTGGTGGTCATTCGCTGTCCTCTAGGCGGCCCGCAGTACGCGGCCCGTCAGCAGATCCCTGATTTCCGTCGGCCGGGCCAGGCCGCCCACCGGCCCCGGGGCTATCGCGTCCAGCAATCCTCCGAACCGACGCCGCACCTGAAGGGCAGTTCGCGCCGGGGACTTGCCGCTACGGTTTGCGCTTGTCGAGACTATCGGCATGCCCGCCTCGAGTGCCAGCGCCGCGGCGGGCTGATGGGCGGTCACCCGGACCGCCAGGGTGTCGCGTCCGCCGGTCAGCCACCAGGGGACCCCGCGCGGCGCCGGCACGATCCAGGTGACCGGGCCCGGCCAGGTTTCATAGAGCCGCTCTTCGAGCGCCGGGGTCAGGCCGTCGATCCAGGGGTCCAGCTGATCGCGGTGTCCGGCCAGGAGGATGAAGCCCATGCTGGCCTCGCGTCCCTTGAGGTCGAGTATCCTCGCCACGGCGTCCGCGTCCAGGGGATCACAGCCCAGCCCGAACACCGCTTCGGTGGGGTAGGCGACGACGCCCCCCTGTGACAGCATCCGGGCCGCCATTCGAGTCCTGGCGCGCGCCGACATCAGTGCCTGGCCGGCGCCTCTGCCTCGCCCGCCGACGAGTCGTCGCCCCCGGTGCTCTTGGCCGCCGTCTTCTTCTTTGCCGTGGCCTTCTTTTTCTTCTTGGCCGGCTTCTTGCTGGCGGTGGTCTTCTTTTTGGCTGCCGCCTTTTTCTTTGCTGCAGCCTTCTTGCCGCGGCCTCTCGCCGGCGCCTTCTCCAGCAGTTCCTGGCACTCGGCGAGCTCGAGGCTCTTCGGGTCCCGGTCCTTCGGCACACGGGCGTTCTTGCTGCCGTTGGTGATATAGGGGCCGTAGCGGCCGTTCAGAATCTGGATGCCCTCGTCGGCAAAATCCCGGATCAGCCGGTTGGCATCGAACTCCTTCTTCTCGCGTATGAGTTCCAGCGCCCGCTCGAGAGTCACGGTATACGGATCATCGTCGCCCTTCAGGGAGACGAATTTGCCGGCGTACTTCACATACGGGCCAAACCGGCCAATATTCGTGCTGACCGGCTCGCCCTCCGGCGTCTCGCCCAGGTCCCTCGGAAGATTGAACAGTTCAAGGCCCGTCTCCAGGTCGATCAGATCCATCTTCTGACCTGGCCGCAGGCCGGCGAACTTCGGCTTTTCCTCGTCGTCCCGGCTGCCGATCTGCACAAAGGGTCCGTAGCGGCCCATGCGAACCGAGACCGGCCGGCCGCTCTTGGGGTCCGTGCCAAGGACACGGGCCTGCACGACCTCTTCCCGGCTGACGCTGGTTTCCTTGTCGCGAACCAGCTCGTCGAAGGGCTGCCAGAATCGTTCGAGCACCGGCACCATGTTCTCCTCCCCGCGGGAGATGGCATCCAGTTCGTCTTCCAGCTCGGCGGTAAAGTCGTAGACCACGTAGCGTGTGAAGTGGTTGGTCAAAAACCGGTTCACGACCCGGCCCATGTCGGTCGGGATGAAGCGCCGCCGGTCCATCTCGACATATTCCCGATTCTGCAGGGTCGAAATGATGCTGGCGTAGGTCGACGGCCGGCCAATCCCGAATTCCTCGAGCGCCTTGACCAGACTGGCTTCGGAGTAGCGGGGCGGCGGCTCGGTAAAGTGCTGCTCGGGCCGGATCGCCTTCAGCGTGACGGTCTGGCCTTCCTCCAGCGGCGGCAGAATTCTGTCGCTGTCGTCCTCGGCCTTCTCCTCACGGCCTTCCCGGTAGGCCGCCATGAAGCCGGGATCCACGAGGATCGATCCGTTCGCGCGCAGCGTGTGGCCCGCCTCGGGAGCACTCGCGGGGACCAGGCTCACTGCCACCGTGTCGAACACCGCCGGGACCATCTGGCTGGCCACGGCGCGTTTCCAGATCAGGTCGTAGAGGCGGAACTGATCGGTTTCCAGATGGGCCTTGACCTGGTCCGGATGGCGGGCCGCCGAGGTGGGGCGTATGGCCTCATGGGCTTCCTGGGCGTTCTTCGACTTGGTCTTGAAGGTGCGTGGCGCGTCGGGCAGCGCGTCCTTGCCGTACCGGTCCGCGATGACCTCGCGTATTCCCTGCACCGCTTCAGTCGCCATCGCCACGGAGTCAGTACGCATGTAGGTGATCAGTCCGACCTCTCCCTCACCGACGTTGACGCCTTCATACAGCCGCTGGGCTACCTGCATCGTCTTGCGGGCGGTAAAGCCCAGCTTCCTCGAGGCGTCCTGCTGAAGCGTGGACGTGGTGAAGGGAGCCGAGGGGTTTCGGCGGCGCTGCTTGCGTTCGATCGCCGTGACCCGGACATGCCCGCCCGAGCCTTCGAGCAGCGCGCGCTCGACTTCCCGGGCCCGCTCCTCGGACTCGATGGTGAACTGCTCGACCTTTTCGCCGGCAAACTCGACGAGGCGGCCGAGAAAAGGGTGCTCGTCCGATTCGAGATCCGCCTCGACGGTCCAGTATTCGCGAGCCTTGAAGGCTTCAATTTCCAGCTCGCGCTCGACAATAAGCCGCAGCGCCGGGCTCTGGACGCGCCCCGCGGAGAGCCCCGGGCGGATTTTCTTCCACAACAGGGGCGAGAGATTGAAGCCGACCAGATAGTCCAGCGCCCGGCGGGCCTGCTGGGCGTCCACGAGATCCTCGGACAGGGAGCGCGGGTGCTCGACTGCCTCGCGAATGGCGTTTTTGGTGATTTCATAAAAAATCACCCGGTGAACTTCCTTCTCGTCGAGCAGCCCGCGTTCCTTGAGCAGCTCGTACAGATGCCAGGAGATGGCCTCCCCCTCGCGGTCGGGGTCGGTGGCCAGGTAGAGGGCGTCGGCTTTCTTCAGGGCTTTGGAGATGGCGTCGACGTGTTTGCGGTTCTTGTCGATCACGTCGTAGCGCATGCGGAATGCATCCGCGGTATCCACGGCGCCTTCTTTCGGCACGAGATCCCGCACATGGCCATAGGAGGCCATGACCTTGAAATCCTTGCCCAGGTATTTCTCAATCGTTTTCGCCTTTGCGGGCGACTCGACGATGACAAGATTGCCGCTCATGTCACTTGTTCACAGTGGTAAAAAAAACAGGCCGCAGCAGTGGCCACGACCTCCCGACGGGTTCCCTGGGATGAGTTCGCGCGTCAGTGCGCTTCCGCAAGCCGGTCCTCGAAGACCAGATCCTCCATCCTGGCGTACGCGAGCTCTTCACCCGGCTGGCTGAAGAGGACCATGAGCACGACCCACTTGATCTGCTCCACGTCGATGTCTTCGGCTTCCAGCGCCATCAGCCTGTCGAGAACGAGTTCGCGGCGCGACGGAGCAAGGATGCCGATCTGCTCCAGATACATGATATAGCCCCGGCAGAAGGGATCCAGACGGGCGCATTCCTGCTGGTTGAAAACCCGGATCGAACGATCGGTGGGCTGGACCTCGTGTTCCAGTGTCCGGGCGGCGAGGCCGTCCAGCCACTCCAGCGCCTTGTCGATCTCGCCGTCATGGAAACCGGCGCGGGTCAGCTCGTCGCGAAGGACGTCGCGGTCGGGGTCGGGCTGGGACTCTTCTTCCGTGTACGTCTCGAAGAGATACATAAGGACGTCGAGCACGTTTTCCTTCATTTCAGGTCCCTGTGTTGAGACGGGTATATAGCCCACCCGGCGCGGACCCCACGTGACCCTGGAGTTCCAGGATCAGGAGCATGGATGAAACCTCCGCTGCCGTCAAACCGGTCCGGCGCGCCAGCAAGTCCACTGTTGACGGCTCGAATCCGAAGGCATCCAGCAGTCGCGCATATTCCGGATCCAGCACTTTTTCCTTTTGCGCCATGGTGTTCGGCGCTGCGTTGGGGACCGGGTCCGAAGCGGCCCGCGCCAGCGGTCCGAGTTCCCGGAGAATATCGTCCGCGGCTTCCACCAGCACCGCTCCGTCACGTATCAGGCGGTGGCAGCCCCGCGCCATCGGGTTGTGGATCGATCCGGGAATCGCAAAAACTTCCCGTCCCTGCTCCCCGGCCAGGCGCGCGGTAATCAACGAGCCACTCCGCTGCGCCGCTTCGACCACCAGCGTTCCCAGCGAAAGACCGCTGATCAGGCGGTTGCGCCGCGGAAAATGCTCGCGGCGAGGCGGCGTTCCGGGCGCGTATTCTGTAACCAGCACCCCGTCGCTGGCAATGGCCCGGAAAAGATCGTGGTTTTCTTCCGGGTAGATCCGGTCCGGTCCGCAGCCGAGAACCGCGACCGTGGCGCCGCCGGCGGCCAGGGCGCCCCGGTGGGCGGCGGTGTCGATACCGCTGGCCAGGCCACTGCAGATACCCAGCCCCCAGGCGGCCAGATGACGGCAGAAGGCGTCCGCGTTCTCCAGACCGGCGGGCGTGGCATGCCGGCTTCCGACCACCGCGAGCAAGGGAAATCCGAGCAGGTCCGGATCACCTTCGGCGAACAGGGCCACCGGCGGATCGGGCAGGTCCCCGAGCAGTGCCGGCCAGGCCGGATGCTGGCGGTGAATCAGGTGACGTCGGTCATGCTCCAGCCAGGCCAGGGATTCAGCGATCCGCGAGTCGTCGAGGGCCGTGCCGAGCCTCGCCAGCGGGCTGCCGGACCGGCTGGCCTCCGCGGTGAGTGTGGCTGACCGGTCAAAGCGCTCCAGCGCCCAGCCCAGAAGTCGGGCGTCCAGGCCGGGTGTTGCCGCCAGCCGGATCCAGCCTTCAGCATCCACGCCGGAGCCTCCTTGCCGGCCACCCGCAGACCGGCCCCGGGGCCGCAACGAGAGACGCCGGCTTGCGCCGGCGTCTGCTCGTCGAAAGATCTCCGACCGTTCGGCTAGCGGGGATTACGGACGATATCGTGGACAAAGATCTCACTGGTCGCCTGCATGATCAGCCCATAGCTGATCTCGTCGAAGACCCTGAAAACCATCAGATTGCCCGAAAACTCCGAAGGCAGCTCCACTTTTTCGCGGAACACATAGTTTGTGGGATTCCAGGGGCTGCCCCGATTCGCCCAGCGGTCGCGAACCTCATCGCCTTTCTGGTACACATCCAGCATGTGACCCGGCTGGAGGCCATCCGTGGCGCCGCGGTTGAGCACGACGATCTGGTAGGCACCGATAATCGAAACCCCGTCCACGACGGACACGATCTGGCCCTCGATCTCGCTCTCCGGAGGACGCGGCACGAAGTTCATGGGAATGTCCGGCGACGAGGGCAGCAGGCGGTCGCCGTTGAGCGCCTCCCGGGCCGTCTCGGTCAGCATCAGCGTGGCCGGGTCGCCGTCGCGCTCGACCCGCGCCTCACCCACGTAAATGCCCTCATAGCCGATGGTTTTGCCGGTCTCGGGGTCTTCGAGTTCGTCGCCCACATTCATAATCGAGTAACGGGCCCCGACGGGCAGATCGCCGCCGCGCGCATAAACCGGCGTGCCGGCGCCGTGAACCAGATTGCCCTGGCGTGAAGCGAGGATATACGGCGAATTTCTTGCCGTGTCCCTGTCGAGCACCGAAGGGCTGGACAGGAACGGTTCGATGACTTCATACGGAATCGTGCTGATGGCCTGATCCAGCGGGTAGGCGCGAATCTGCGGGGACAGCCGGACGACGTCACCGCGTTCCAGCATGATCCTGGGCTGGCCGTCCACATAAACCAGTCTCAGCACGTCACCCGGGTAAATCAGGTGAGGATTCTCGACCTGCGGGTTGACGTACCAGATTTCCGGCCAGTACCAGGGATCGTTGAGGAACATCGCCGAAATGTCCCACAAGGTGTCGCCTTTCTTGACGACATACCGGTCCGGGGCCGAGGCGCTCAGGCGGACGGATTCCCGGGGTGCGGGCTGGACCGCCGCCGGTTGCACGACGGGCGCCGGCTGGGCCGGGGCTGTCTGCGCGGCGGGCGGTGGCTCGACTTTCTCTGCGGGGGCCTCGGATTCGTCCGGCGTGCTGCTGCACGCCGAAGCCAGTAGCGCGGCAGCAGCCGCGGCAATCAGAGACCGCTTGTTGATATAGGGGGACATAAGCGACCGTGCTCCATACGGCTTCCGTTTTACGGTGGGCGCAGGACCTGCCGTTGATATAATCGCGCGTCACGGCAGCCCCGACAGGGGTTGAGAAACGCTGCGACGGCCTTACAACGACCAAGGCCTTCCTTGCCCACGAGGCCGGAACATATCACGGTTGCAGAGGTCCGTCATGAGGCCTGAGTCTCAATATGTAAAACGCACCCAACCCATGGATTGACATCGGATCATGGCCAGACTCGACATACTCGTTTATCCCGATCCCCGGCTGAGAACCCGGGCAACGCCCGTGGAAGCGGTCGATGACAGCATTCGCCAGCTCGCCGAGGACATGCTGGAAACCATGTACGAGGCCCCGGGTATCGGTCTCGCGGCCACGCAGGTCAACGTTCACAAGCGCCTGCTGGTGGCCGACGTCACCGACGATCGCTCCGGTCCCCATGTGCTGATCAATCCGGAGATCATCGAGAAGGATGGCGTGGAAGTGATGGAAGAAGGCTGTCTTTCCGTGCCCGGATTTTTCGAAAAAGTGGAGCGCGCCGACCACATCAGGGTCAGGGCGCTCGGGCTGGATGGCCAGCCTTATGAAATGGAGGCGGAAGGACTGCTCGCCGTCTGTATCCAGCACGAAATGGATCACCTCGAGGGCAAGCTGTTCGTCGATTACCTGTCCCAGCTAAAGCGTCAGCGCATCCGAAAAAAGCTGGAGAAGGAGCGGCGTCTGAAGCCGCAAACGCCAGATCGCGCCCCCGCGATCTGATTGATGCAGCCGTCGCTGGACCTGGTATTCGCCGGGAGCTCCGAGTTCGCGGTGCCGTCCCTGGAGCGGCTGGCGGCGGACGGCCATCGAATCATCGCCGTGCTGACCCAGCCGCCGCGGCCCGCGGGCCGGCGGCGGAAGCTGACGGCGACACCGGTGCAGGAGGCCGCCGAAAAGCTGGGACTGCGCGTCAGCACGCCGCCCTCCCTGCGCGACGTGACCGTGCAGCGTACCTTGTCGGCCGGGTCCCCGGATGCGCTGGTCGTTGTCGACTACGGCCTGATGCTGCCAGAGGCGGTACTCGCCATTCCCCGTCTGGGATGTATCAATGGTCACGCATCGCTGCTGCCGAGGTGGCGGGGGGCGGCGCCGATCGAACGCGCCATTCTTGCCGGGGACAAACGGGCCGGCGTCTGCGTCATGGCCATGGAGCGGGGTTTGGATACCGGCCCGGTCTTCCTCAGGAAGGCAGTCGACATCGACGAAGAGGAGACCGCGGGTGATCTGCGTGTTCGGCTCTCGAAACTCTGCGCCGCCGCGCTGAGCGAAGCGCTGCCCGGGATCGCCAGCGGCGAGCTGGCCGCGGTGCCCCAGGACGACGAGGGCGCCGTCTATGCGGCGAAGCTGACAACCGACGAGGCCCGACTGGACTGGCGGAGGCCGGCGTTCGAGCTGGCGCGGCAGGTTCGCGCCTTCAATCCTCGTCCGGGCAGCTTTACCGAACTGGGCGACCAGCGCCTGAAGATCCTGGAAGCCAGCGCCGAGGGCGACGGATTGCAGGGTGAGCCGGGGACGGTTATTCGCGCCGGTCCCGAAGGTATCGATGTGGCGACAGGGGACGGCATCGTCCGAATCCGCCGTCTGCAGATGCCGGGGCGCCGGCCCGTAACGGCCCGGGAGTTCCTCAATGCCACCGATCCGGTCGGCTGGATACTTGGCCAGACCGGCGATCCGGCCGGTCCCTAGGGTGGGAGGCACGTCAGGTCCGAGGGTCGCCGCCGCACGGGCGGTCAATGCGGTCTCGGCGCAGGGGCGCAATCTCGATCGGGCTTTCGAGGACGCCGCGGCGGGTCTGCGCGGGCGTGACCGGGCGCTCGCCCGCGCCCTGGCGTTCGGCGCAGTCCGCGGACTGCCCCGGTATGCGCGGGTCTCCAGCCGCCTGCTTTCGAAGCCGCTGAAGGCCGCGGACGCGGTGCTGGGCGATCTGCTCGCGGTGGGGCTGTTTCAGCTCGACGAGATGCGTGTCCCGGCGCACGCGGCGGTCAAGGAAACCGTGGCCGCGACCCGGCGGCTCGGCAAGCCGGCGGCTTCCGGTCTGATCAATGCCGTGCTCCGCCGCTACCAGCGGGAGCGGGAAACCCTCATCCGGAGTCTCGAGACCGACCCGGTCTACCGCTGGGCTCATCCCCGCTGGATGATCGACAGGATAGCGGCGGACTGGCCCGAAGACTGGGAGACCGTGCTGGCGGAGAACAATCGCCAGGCGCCGATGTGGCTGCGGGCCAACCGGCTTCGCGGAACGCCCGCCGACTGGATTGCACGGTACGCCGCATGCGGGGGCGAGGCAGCCCGGGGGCCGGCCCCGGATTCCCTGCGCCTCGGACGCCCAGCCGATGTGGAGGAATTACCGGGTTTCCGGGACGGGCACGTTTCCGTGCAGGACGCCGCCGCCCAGTTCGCGGCCGGGCTGCTGGGGCCCCGCCCTGGAGAGCGGATTCTGGATGCCTGCGCCGCGCCTGGAGGAAAAACCGGCCATCTGCTCGAAATGGCGCCTGACGCACGGGTAACGGCGCTGGATGCCGACGAGGCACGCGCCGCGCGCATTACGGACAATCTTGCCCGCCTGGGCCTGGATGCCAGGGTTGTCGTGGCCGACGCCGCGCGCCCGGAAACCTGGCACGACGGGGAGCTGTTCGACCGTATTCTCCTGGATGCCCCCTGCTCGGGAACCGGCGTCATCCGCCGTCACCCGGACATCAAGCTGCTGCGCCGCGCGGAGGACCTCGCCGGACTGGCGGCGACCCAGGACCGCCTGCTCGACGCGTTATGGCGCCTGCTGTCACCGGGTGGCCGCCTCGTCTATTGCACGTGTTCCGTCGTCCGGGAAGAGAACGCCCTGCGGGTTGCGGCCTTCGTCGAACGCCATTCGAATGCCTCCATCGTGCCCCTTCCCGGCCCATGGGGCAGGGAGGACGGGCCCGGTCGCCAGATTCTTCCGGGTGAGACAGGGATGGACGGCTTTTATTATGCTTGTCTGAACAAGTCCAAGAGCGGACCGACCGCGTGAACCGAGGATGGGTACAAACCGTGAGGGGCGGCCGGGGGCGATTCGCCTGCCTGGTTTTGCTTTTTGCCCTGGGTTGCCTGCCCATCGCCTGGGCCGATGACGGTCGTGTCAAGGTCCGGAATGCATACGCCGAGCTTCGCGATGGCGTCTTCTACCTCAATGCCCGCCTGGACTACCGGCTCGGGGAAGAAGCCAACGAGGCCCTGGCGAGCGGCGTTCCGCTGGACCTGGAACTCCAGATCAACGTGGAGCGCCGCCGCCGGTATCTCTGGGACCCGACCGTTGCCGCGCTGCGCCAGAACTATCAACTCAGCTACCATGCGTTGTCGGAGCGCTACCTGGTGCGCAACGTAAACAGCGGCGAGCAGGTCTCATTCGCCACTCTGGAAGGCGCGCTCGTCGAGCTGGGGCGGGTCCGGGACCTGCCGATCATCGATGCATCGCTGCTCGACGAGCGGGACCGCTACGTGGTTCGGCTTCGAGCGATTGTCGACATCCGTGAACTCACCGGCCCCCTGAGCGTGCTTACGGTGTTCTGGAACGACTGGCGAATTTCGAGTGACTGGTACCAGTGGCCGCTTCAGAAGTGAAACGCTGGCTCCTCAGAGGGCTGACCGCGGTCGGAGTGCTCCTCTGGGTGCTTGCCCTATTCCTGCTGGCCAGGACCACCCAGGACGCCGACGCCTTCGGTCGGCTGTACAACTGGATGTTCGCGATCAATGCCGCCGGCGTGCTGGTTCTGCTCGTGCTGATCGGCGCCAATCTGATGCGTCTGGTGAACGAGCATCGGCGCCGGGTGCCGGGGGCCAGACTGCGCGCGCGCATGGTGACCATGTTCGTGGTCCTCGCGGTGCTGCCCCTGTTCGTCGTGTTCTATTTTGCCGTCCAGTTTCTGAACCGGGGCATTGACAACTGGTTCGATGTCGACGTGGAGCGCGGTCTCACGGAAGCCCTGGATCTGAGCCGGACCACCCTCGATATCAGGATGCGGGAGTTCCTGGACAAGACCATCGAGCTCTCCGGCGAGCTTTCCGGCTGGCCGGAATCCGAGCTCGGCGTCGAGCTGGGTCTCCTGCGGCGGGAGAGCGGCGCCCGGGAGCTGACCGTGGTGGGTCAGAACAGCCGCATACTGGCCATGAGTTCGGAGCAGTCCGCCTCGCTGGTCCCGGAATCTCCCACCGACGAAGTCCTGTTGCAGATTCGTCAGGGCCGGCCGTTCGTCAGCCTCGATCCGACCGATTCCGGCTACGTCGTGCGCACGGCCGCGGCCATACCCGGCCGCACGCCGCTTGATGAGGCGCTTGTGCTCCAGGCCATCTACCCGGTCCCGGACCGGGTCAGCCGGCTTGCCAACAGTGTGCAGCAGGCCTATGCGGAATACTCCGAGCTGGTCTATCTGCGCAAGCCCCTCCTGTACAGCCTGACCCTGACCCTGACCCTGGTCCTGCTGCTCGCCTTGCTCACCGCGGTCTGGGGCGCGTTCTTTTCGGCCCGCCGGCTGGTTGCGCCGATCCAGAACCTGATCGCCGGCACCCGCGCGGTGGCGATGGGTGACTTCGATACGCGGCTGCCGCTGGAAAGCCGGGACGAGATGGGCATGCTGGTCCATTCGTTCAACGAGATGATCACGCGCCTTTCCGAAGCCCGCGAACAGGCGCGGGAAAGCGAGCAGATCGTGGAGAACGAGCGCGCCTACCTGGAGGTCATTCTGGGCCGCCTGTCCACCGGGGTGGTGTCCCTGGAGCCGGACTGGCGCATCCGTACGGCGAATCGCGCGGCCGGTGCCATTCTCGGCGTGGACCTGGAGCGGTGTATAGGTGAAAGCCTGATGAACGTGGCCGACGGCCGGCCGCTGCTGCAACAGTTCATCGCTGTGGGCCGCGGTCATGTGCAGGCCGGCGACTACGAGTGGCGCGAGCAGATTATCCTGAGCGGGGAGGTGGGCCGCCGGGTGCTCATGTGTGCCTGTTCGGCGCTCCCCGGAGAGGGCGACGAACCGGCCGGCTTCGTCGTCGTGTTCGATGACATCACCGCGCTGCTGCAGGCCCAGCGGGACGCGGCCTGGGGCGAAGTCGCGCGGCGCCTGGCGCACGAGATCAAGAACCCGCTGACGCCGATTCAGCTGTCGGCGGAACGGATTCGGCGCCGCTTTCTGGAAAAGATGGTGCCCACGGACGCGCAGGTTCTGGAACGTGCCACACGGACCATCGTCCAGCAGGTCGAGGCCATGAAGTCCATGGTGAATGCATTCAGTGACTACGCCCGGGCCCCCGACCTGCACCTCCAGTCACTGGATATCAACCGGCTGATCGCCGAGGTCACCGAGCTGTATCGCGTTCGCGAGGTCGACGCGAGAATTCGCCTGGCACTGGATGCGTCCTCCGGCGACATTGAAGTGGATGCGGGACGCCTGCGGCAGATCATGCACAACCTGATCCGCAATGCGCTGGAGGCTCTCGAGGAATGGCCGGATCCCCTGGTGCAGATCAGTACCGTTTCGGAGGAGGGGGACGGACCAAGCCGGGTTCGGATCGTCGTGGAAGACAACGGTCCCGGGTTCCCGGCCGATGCCGTGGAACAGGTATTTGATCCCTATGTGACCAGCAAGCCCAAGGGTACCGGGCTGGGACTGGCTATCGTCAAGAAGCTCGTGGAAGAGCACGGCGGCTGGATCGAGGCGGCGAACCGCGCCGAGGGCGGCGCGCGCGTCACGATCATTCTTCCCGCGGACGACGGCGCGCGCAGCGCCATGCTCCGTCAGGAAGCCGTGTCAGGTGAATACAGGAGAGAACGCGCATGACGGCAACCCGGGTTCTCGTCGTGGACGACGAGGCAGACATTCGCGGCCTGCTTAAGGAGATTCTCTCCGAGGAAGGCTACGATGTCTCCGTGGCGGGCAACGCGTCCGAAGCGCGCGCCAGCCGCGCCTCCGACGCGCCCGATCTGGTCCTGCTGGATATCTGGATGCCCGACACGGACGGGATCACCCTGCTCAGGGAGTGGTCGGACAACGCGGCCCTGGCACCCTGCCCGGTGGTCATGATGTCCGGCCACGGCACCGTGGATACGGCGGTCGAAGCCACCCGACTGGGGGCGTTCGACTTCATCGAAAAGCCCCTGTCGCTCGCCAAGCTGCTGCGGACCGTGGAGCGCGCCCTGGAGTCGACAAAATCGCTGCAGCAGCGCTCCGCGGCGCGCCGGCTGCGCGAGGCGCCTGAGGCGCCGGTTGGCAAGAGCCCGGCGATGCAGGGCCTGCGGGAGCAGGTGGAGCAGGTGGCGGGTTTCGATACTCCGGTCACGTTGGTCGGAGAGGCGGGTTCTGGCCGCGGGTTCTTTGCCCGCTACCTGCACACGCAAAGCCCGCGGGCCAAGCAGCCTTACGTGCACCTGGTGGCCGCCGGGGTCACCGACGACCAGGCCGCCGAGCTGCTTTTCGGCCGTGAGGACGGCGAGGACATCGCTTCCGGCTATCTTGAACGGGCCAGTCGCGGAACCCTGTTCATCGACGAAATGGAGGATTTGGGTTCCGAGGCACAGCGGCTCCTGATGGGCGCGCTGGAGACTGGCGAGTTCGTGCGGGTCGGGGGACATGAGCCCCAGCCCTTGTCCCTGCGACTGATCAGTTCCGCCCTGCCCGGATTCGAGTCCCGTTCCGCTTTTCGACGCGATCTTACCGCGCTGCTCAATGTGGTTACCTTGCGTGTTCCTCCATTGCGGGAGTACGCCGAAGACGTCCCGGAACTGCTGCGCCACTATGTGGACCAGATCGTGGACCGGGAGGGTCTCGCCTTTCGCCGAATCGGGGTTGCCGCGCAGAACCGGCTTCGCAACTATCCCTGGCCGGGCAACGTCAAGCAGCTCAAGAACCTCGTTCATCGCCTGCTGATCATGGGCGGTGACGAGGAGATCGGCCTGGAGGAAATCGAAGCGCTCCTCGAACAGGACCGCACGACGAGCGAGCCGCTGGTCAAGCAGGATCTGCTCGCTCTGCCGCTGCGCGAGGCCCGCGAGCAGTTCGAGCGCGCGTATCTGCAGCAGCAGCTCACATTGTGCAACGGCAAGGTGGGTCAGCTGGCAAAGCGGGTGGGCATGGAGCGTACCCATCTGTACCGCAAGCTCCGTTCCCTCGGCATCGACTTCCGCCAGGCCGGCGGCGAAGACTAGCGCCCGGTTGCGGCGCCGTCGGGCCGAGGCGCGATAACCCCGTCTTCGAGAAACACCGGCCCGGTCATCGGAAAGTCCGCCGCGCTGAGCCGCTCCATCAGCCTGGCGGCTTCCCCGGCCCGGTCGGCCACCGGCCCGCGGGGGCGAAGCTGGCGAAAGGAGTGCACCTGGCCGCCCGTAAAACGACCCTCCGCATCCATCTCGACGACAAGCAGCGGTGCCAGGCCTTTTTCTTCCGTGACCCGAATCCCGTAATAGGTGGCAAAGTTGCCGAGGCTGTAGGCGATCAGCCGGTTGCCGTGGACTTCCAGCCCGCGCGGGACGTGGGGGCCATGGCCGATGACGAGGTCCGCGCCATGGTCCACCATGGTCCTTGCAAACAGGGCGACGTCGCCGCGGCGCTCACCAAAGGACTCTTCCTCCTGAAAGGGCACGTGCAGTACGTTTCCGCCCTCCGCGCCGGCATGCATCGAGACGATGAGAATGTCGTGGGCGTTGGCGAGATCGCGAACCAGGCCGGCCGCCAGCGGTGTGTCCAGGAAATCGTGGGAGTTCTTGAACGGCGCGAACGCAATCATTGCCACCGTCAGGCCGTTGACCGTCCAGGACGCGACATCGCCGTCCCGGCCGGAATGGCGAATCCCGCGGGCGGCGAGAGCGGCCATGGAGCTGTCCCGGCCTTCCTCGCCGAAGTCACGGGCATGGTTGTTGGCCAGGCTCATGACGTCAAAGCCGGCGTCCGCCAACAGGTCCGCATACCGGGTCGGTGAGCGGAACAGGTAGCAGGCGTTCGGGTTCTGGCATTTCTTGACCGGCTCGCCGCCGTCCATAAGGACGCCCTCGAGATTTCCGAAGGTGATATCGGCGGACCGCAGAATGGGCGCGGCTTCTTCGAGCAGGCTTACGCCATCGTCGTCCGCGAGGTGGTTCTTGGGGAAATCGGTGCCGAGCATGATGTCGCCCACGGCGGCGACTGTCACCGCGGCGGAGGACGCGGCCTTCTCGGCGGCGGCTTCCGGCCCGGCCAGGTTACCCGCGAGAAACAATACGCCTGCAAATAGGGCACTTCGGTTCATGAGCTTACTCCTGGACCTTCACCCGAAGGGTCTTGATATCGTGGCCGGCGAGGCTTGTTCGCGCCTGGGACAGTTCCGCGGGATCGTCGTAGGGCCCCACGCGGACGCGATGCCAGGTCTGATCGTCGACCGCCACGCGCTGGATAAACGATGAGAAGCCCAGCAGGGCAAGCTGCGCCTTGCGGCGGTCGGCGTCTTCGTGGCGCCGAAAAGAGCCGGCCTGGAGCCAGTAACTGCCGGAGGTTACGGCCGGTGCTGTCGGCACGGCGGCGGCCGCGCCGGATTCCGAGGCGGGTTCTTCCGGCACGTCTACGGTGAAGTCCGGGAGAATCTCGTAAAAGTCGAACGGCGATTCCTCCCACAATTCCTCGTCGTCTTCCATCTCGCTGACCGGTGTGCGCCCCTGCGCCGTGACCGCGCCAGCCGGGACCGCCGCCGTGTCGCCGAGGTGGTAGACATGAACTGCGTAAGCAACCGCGAGCCCGGCGGCCAGCCCGCCCAGACCCCAGACCCAGCCCGGTGCGGTCTCTACCTGACCGCTCTTACGGCGCGTTTTTCCCGCCTGACGCTTGTAGTCCTTTGCCATGGCCGTGCTACATGGACTTCGGTGCGCTAACGCCCACGAGCGCCAGCCCGTTGGCCAGCACCTGGCGGACCGCGGAGATCAGCGTGAGGCGCGCGCCGCGCAGTTCGTCGTCGTCCACCAGGATCGTGTGCGCGTTGTAGTAGGTGTGAAATTCCTGGGCGAGTTCCCTGAGATAGTGCACCAGGTTCTGTGGCGCCCGATTGGCGGCGGCGATCTCGATGATCTCCGGGTATCGGCCGATTCGATTCATGAGCGCGAGCTCGTGATCCTCGACGAGCTGGTCAAGATGGGACGCTCCCTGCGCGGCGCTACCGGTCAGGCCTTTTTCCGACTGCTGTCTGAACACGCTGCAGATACGGGCATGGGCATACTGGATGTAGTAGACGGGGTTTTCGTTGCTCCGTGATTTGGCCAGCTCGAGATCGAAATCCAGGTGCTGGTCGTTCGAGCGCAGGACGTAAAACAGCCGGGCAGCATCGTTGCCCACTTCCTCGCGAAGCTCGCGCAGGGTGACGAACTCGCCCGAGCGAGTCGACATCTGGACCTTCTCCCCGCCCCGGTACAAGACCGCGAACTGGACCAGACGCACCTCCAGGCTGTCGGCGGGCTCTCCCATTGCCTCAAGCCCCGCTCGCACGCGTGCGACATAACCGTGGTGGTCGGCGCCGAGAATGTCGAGCAGCAGCCCGAAGCCGCGCTGGCGCTTGCCCAGGTGATACGCGATGTCGGAGGCAATATAGGTTGTCTGGCCGTTGTCGCGGACGATCACCCGGTCCTTTTCGTCCCCGAAGTCCGTGGCCCTGAACCAGATGGCACCGTCCCGTTTGTAGGCCAGCTTGCTGTCTTCCAGGCGGCCTACGGCTTCCGAGACGAGACCCCCGTCCGTCAGGCTCCGCTCGGAGAACCAGGTGTCGAAGTGGACGCCGAAGGCGCCGAGATCTTCGCGAATGTCCGCAAGAATGCTGTCGAGGGCAAGCTGATGAACCTGCCGGTAGCGGGCGTCCCCCAGCAGTTCGCGCATTCTCGCGATGAGGGCGTCCACGTAGGCATCCTTGTCGCCGGCCGGCGCGTCGGCGGGAAGATCCGCGAACACCTCCGCTACGGGGCGTGACAGTTCGTCCCCGGCGGTATCTGCCAGGGCATCGGCAATCGGAAGGATGTAATCACCGCGGTAGCCGTTGCTCGGGAATTCGAGCTCGGCGCCGAGCCGCTGCAAATAGCGAAGCCAGACACTGACCGCCAGAATGTCCATCTGCCGGCCGGCATCGTTGACGTAGTACTCCCGGTGTACGTCGTGGCCCGCGGCGTCCAGCAGGTTTGCCACGGAGTCCCCGTAGGCGGCGTGGCGTCCATGGCCCACGTGCAGGGG
>JARFQW010000114.1 GCA_029287575.1 Gammaproteobacteria bacterium
GGATTGACCGCGGCGCCGAAATAGATGCCGGGCGCCGGCAGCCCTCCGTAGACGCCGGTTTCGGTCGTAAACGTCACCCCCTCGTTCAGAGGGCTCTCGTAGATCTCCCGGCAGACTTCCTCGCCAAAACCCACGCCGATATTCACGTGCGCCGGGCGGGCGACGTGGCGGGCGAACGTGTCGGCTCCCAGACGCGCCAGGGCCTGTTCCACCGGACCCCGGCGCGGCGTCAGCGACAACACCCGATTGACGAATCGCAGGGTCTCGCAGGCTTCGTGATCGTTCCCGTCCCCTCCGGGGGTGAACATGGGCCAGGACCTGACCTGCGGCGAGAGGATGGTCTGCTCGGCGCGGGGATCCACGACGATGGCGTCGATCATCTCCGCGGGAAGATCGGCCTCGTCGGGCCGGGCCTCGACCAGTCCGGCAACGGCGGCCATCACAAGGCCTCCGTTGGCCTTGGCCGCGCGCGCAGCCTCCCGGTTTTCGGTGATCGTTGCGGCGTCCCGGAAATAGATGTTGCCCTTGCGGTCGGCCCAGGGCGCATTGAAGAACGCCAGATCCACGGAGGGCAGGTGATAGCGCAAACGGTCGCCGACCACGGTGACGAGATTCTGCGCCTCCGCGGGCGCCACCGGTGATCCGCGGCCGCAGCGCGGATCCAGAAACGTGCCCGTGCCGGTGCGGCTGTCTGCCCAGGAGCGACCTTTGGCCTGGGCCGCCAATGCCTCGGTCATTTCGCCCTGGGGCAGGACATGCAGTTCCAGGTCGCCCTGGCCCGCCAGCTTCAGCAGAGACTTGGCGGTTTCAACGTGGCCCGAGACGAAGCGCCGGACCAGCCCGGGTTCGCCCAGCTCCTCGACGGTGCCGGGAGCTTTTCCGCGGCCCCCCTGGCCGCCCACCGCAATCCAGGTGAGATCCCGGGGCCGGCCGCTGGCCCGGAACCGGTTCCGGAGCGCCCGGAACAGCACGGTACAGCGGGCGTTGCCGGCCATGCCACAGGAAATACCCACGGCGCCGTCAGGCACGAGGTCGACTGCGTCTTCGGCGCTCATGAAACGCCGGTCCAGGTTGGCCTCGGCCGGGCAATAGTCGGTCGGACACCGGTTCCAGGTCAGCCGCCAGGTGACAATCCGGGCCAGGAGGGCGAGTCGCTGAAGCCGGGTCATCGGTTTTTCGATCGCCGTCCAAAGGCTGCCGGCAGTCCCTTGGCCGCGGCCAGACCGATCACGGTCCGGGGCCTGAAAGGGCTGCGCCAGAAGCCGCCATGCACTGCCCCGGAGGCAATCAGCGCGGCGGGGTGATCCGGCCCGGCGCCGTCAGCGGCTGAACGGATGTCGTAAACCAGCAACAGGGCCATGAGCGCGGCGGCGGTATCGGGAGGGAACACCTCGGCGCCGAACAGGGAGGCGCCGGCATAGGCCGCCGCGAACGCGGGATGGTCGACGACCGAGTGGGTCAGCGCCGCCGGCGCAACGTTGAAACTTACCGTGTTGCCCTGGTCCGCAAGGACAAGGCTGCGCCACCGCTGAATGCGTTTTGCGAGCGCGTAGTTGGGTCCCTGGAGTCCGACAAGACCGTCGTACATTGCCCACCGGCTGTCGTCGTGGCTGGTGACGATTTCGCTGAGGTTGGGCGCGCAGAGCCGATCGGCGCTGATCGAGGCCGCCGAGCGGGACAGCCACCCCCGCTGGCGCCGGGGATCGGACCGGATGGCCGTCGCGATGTCGGCCGGAACGGCGTACGCGTCAGTGGGCGTGCCCAGAAAGGCCATGCTGACGTCGTCTCGCGCCTGACAGAGAAATTCGGCAATAGCGTCGCCGGCGGCGGACAGAAGCAGGTGCCTCGCTCCGTCGGCATAGGCGTAGTTGCCAATCACGAGCGGGCCGGGCAGATCGGCAAGCCACGCCGCAAGCGCCGGGATATCGGCGAGCAGGTCCGTGCCCGGTTCTTGTCCGTGGCCCGGCAGCGTAAGCCGGCACGGGGTTGTGGCGGCGATCTCGCGCAACCGCTCCCATGCGGGTGCGCCCGGCAGATCCACGGCAACGAGGTGGGCGCCATGGGCCGCCAGAAAGTTGGCGGGGGACATTTCCGCGCCGGCGCCGAGCAGAACGAATGTGAGATCGCCCAGCTCCAGCCACGCGGGATTCTTGAGCACGGTCTCGATGGCTTCGTAGGCACTGTGCTCCATGATCCCCCGGGTCTCCCAGTCCGCCAGTTTGGCCACCAGCGCATCTCCGGTCAGAAACCCGCCCTGCCAGGGGACCCGAATCGTCGGGTCCGGCGCTCCCTGACCCGCAACGTCGTGAGCCTCCAGCGCCTTCGCGCCGCCCTGCCGGGCCGCCTGGCGAAGGGAGACCTCCCCGCCACCAGGCGCCCGGTATTGCATCCGTTCATCGAGCGCGTCCAGGCCGGCGGCCGCCATCGCGATGGCCGCCGCCGCATCCCGGCAGGCCAGCCGTTCCTGGGCCACGAAATGCTGAATGTAGCCGCGACGCCAGTCCCGTTCCTGTTCGGCCCTGCGGGCCTCCTCATCCGCCGCCTCACGAAGCGCGGCGGCGATGACCTGCTGACCCAGCGCCAGGCTGCTTCGTTTTCCCGAGGCGTCCGGAGGGAACAAAACCCCCGCTTGCTGTTTGTCGTCCATGCCGGCTCCGATGGAATGCCGCCGTATTCGAGCAGGATGCGTATAGCATAGATGGCCTGACCGGCAGGGGGCCGGCGCGCGTCCCAGGAGAACGGCATGAACGAAGGTGAGGTCGAGCGGCTGCGCTCGGAGCTGGACCAGATTGATCGGGAGCTGGTGGCGCTGGCCGCCCGCCGCCAGGCGGTCGTGTCAGGCATCGGCAAGGCCAAGCGCAGCACCGGGCAGGGGACCCGGGACTTCCGCAGAGAGAAGGCCGTCATGGAGCACGCCCGCGAGGCGGCGGCGCAGCAGGGTCTCGAGCCGGGAACGGCAGAGGCGCTGATGCATGTCCTGATTCAGGCGTCTCTCACTCACCAGGAGCAGGATCGCCTCGCGGCGTCGTCCCGGGGTGGCGGCAAAACCGCGCTGGTCATCGGTGGCAGCGGGCGCATGGGGCGCTGGTTTGCGGACTTTCTTGCCGGCCAGGGGTACGGCATCACGATTGCCGACCCGGCCGGGCCGGTGGAAGGGTACGGCTGGATCGGGGACTGGAAGCTCAGCCCGCTGGACGAATCGCTGATCGTGGTCGCGACGCCGCTGCGCACAGCGGACGCCATTCTTGTCGAGCTGGCCCATCGCGGGCCCTCCGGCCTGGTCGTGGAAATCGGGTCCCTGAAATCGCCGGTCAAAACGGGACTGGGGGCATTGACCCGCTCCGGTGTGGCCGCCGCTTCGCTGCATCCCATGTTCGGGCCGGATACCCGCTTGCTGTCCGGCCGCCACGTGGTGGTCGTGGACACGGGCGACACGGACGCCGCGGAGGCGGCCGGCGACCTGTTCGCCGACACCATGGCCGAGATCGTGACGATGACCCTGGAAGAGCATGACCGGCTGATTGCCTGGATTCTCGGCTTGTCTCACGCCCTGAACATTGGCTTCTTTTCCGCGCTCACCGGGAGCGCGGAACAGGCCCCGCGGCTGGCCCGGATGGGCAGCACGACATTTGACCGGCAGCTGGACGTGGCCGCCCGGGTGGCTTCCGAGAACCCGGACCTCTACTGGGAGATCCAGGCGCTCAATCCCTTCGGCAAGGAGGTGCTTGAAGCCCTCGAGACCTCGGTCAGCGCGCTTCGCGCACATGTTCAGACGGGAGATGCGGAAGGCTTCACCGCCATGATGATCCGCGGCCGTGACTATCTCGCGGGTCTTGCCGATGCGGCCTCGGGTCGCGCCGGGTGAGGGCCGGCGAACCGGCCGGGGCCAGTGGTCTGCTTCGGGTGCCTGATCGGGGCCGCCGCCAGGCGGGCCCGGATCTGGAAATCGGGTGCGTGCTAACGTTTTTCTCTCAATTCGGGTGAGTCAATGGATGCGACCGGAATATTCATCGGCGGCGGGACCGCGCAGGTCTATCTCGATCCGGCCTATGCAAACCGGCATGGCCTGATTGCCGGAGCCACCGGCACCGGCAAGACGGTCAGCCTGCAGGTTCTCGCCGAGGGATTCTCCGCCCTCGGGGTTCCGGTGGTCCTCGCCGACGTCAAGGGCGATTTGGCGGGCCTCAGTCAGCCCGGTGTGTCGAGCCCTCGTCTGGCTGAGCGAGTTGCCACCATCGGCATGGACATGCCCGCATTTCGAGGCTGCCCCGCGGTCTTTTGGGACGTATTCGGCAAGGGAGGCCACCCGCTGCGGACCACCATTTCCGAAATGGGTCCCATGCTGCTCGCTCGTCTTCTGGAACTCAACGAAACGCAGACCGGCATTCTGCACGTGGCGTTCAGGGTCGCCGATGAAGAAGGCCTGCTGCTGCTGGATCTGCCGGATCTGCGCGCGCTGCTGGGTCATTGCGTGAACAACGCAAAGGCCATTTCCGCCGCCTACGGGCGGGTCAATGCCGCTTCCATCGGAGCCATCCAGCGCCGCCTCCTGACGCTGGAAGACCAGGGAGCCGAGGCGTTTTTTGGTGAACCGGCGCTGGCGATCGACGACCTGATGCGGCAGGACGCCGAGGGCCGCGGGGTGGTGAACGTCCTGGACGCGCGCCAGCTCTTTCACCGGCCTGCCCTCTACAGCACCTGCATGCTATGGCTGCTGAGCGAACTGTTCGAGGAACTTCCGGAGGTCGGGGACGCGGATCGGCCGCGGCTCGTATTTTTTTTCGACGAGGCGCATCTGCTGTTTGATGACGCGCCAAAAGCGCTGGTCGACAAGGTTGAACAAGTGGCTCGCTTGATCCGCTCTAAGGGCGTTGGGGTTTATTTCATCACTCAAAACCCGGCGGATGTACCCGAAGATATTTTGGGACAATTGGGCAACCGTTTCCAGCACGCATTGCGCGCCTTCACCGCAAAGGATCGCAAGCAGTTGCGCATGGCTGCGGAAACCTACCGCGAAAACCCGCGTTTTTCGACCGAAGAAGCGATCAGAGAAGTGGGTGTTGGCGAAGCCGTGACTTCAATGCTAATGAAAAAGGGTGTGCCAGGGATCGTGGAGCGGACGCTGATCCGACCGCCGTCTTCCCAGTTGGGACCAATGACAGACAGCGAACGCACACCGCTGATGGCGGCGGGCGATATGGCCCACAAATACGACACAACGCTGGACCGAAAATCTGCCTTAGAAATTCTCGCGGCGCGCGCCGACAAGGCTGCACAGGAAGCCGCCGCGTCTGAGGAAAAAGCCGAAGAGTTGGAGCC
>JARFQW010000127.1 GCA_029287575.1 Gammaproteobacteria bacterium
GCCCTGTTCCCCGTGCACCCACTGGTTGAGCCGGCATTTCCCGCAGACCGGATCGTGACCGCCGGGCGATTCGCCGTGAGCGCTTCCTATCGGACCGTGTTTTACGAGCCCGGCCCAGGTGATCCGTTTTACGGGCTGGCCGGTCCGGGCGAGAGCCTCATGCTGAAACTGCATCTGGACGACGTGCTGCCCGGCATCGCTGGCGACCGTCGACTGACACCGGCCAAGGTGGCGAAATGCGTGGCGTTGAGCCGCGAACTGCCAGAGGTCCTGTCCACGTGCCCGCGCCCGCACGGCCTTGAGGTCATGCGGGAACGGCTTGGCCTGCTGCTGGGGGAGCGCGGCGCGCTGCTTCGGGTGGTGCCACGGGCCGGGGTCCTGCCCATGTTCTCGTTTTACTCGCGCGACGCCCGCGATCCCGGTCAGACGCCGATCCTGATCGAGCGGCTGGACAAGCTGACCGGGAGCCCGGCCCAGGCGGCTGCGGCCCTCGGAGAATTGCTCGCGCGACCGCTGGTCGAGGGCGTGCTTGCCGGGTTTCAGCAAGGGTTTTCCCTGGAACTCCATGGTCAGAACGCCGTCGCGGTTCCCGGTACATCCCGGCTGATCGACCGCGTGTTGTTCCGGGACCTGGAGAGCGTCGTGTATTTCCCCGGGCTTCGTGAGCGGCAGGGTCTTGGCCCGGTGGCCCTCGATACGAGCGATCCGGAGCTGATGCAGGATCCTCGAGACCCCGTTCGCTGGTTCAACCGTAACCTGGACCACGACGTGGGCCGCATCCTGCGGTGGAGCCTCATCGTCCTGGAGCGGGAGGGATATTTCGGACCTCCGGAGATCCGCCGGGCAACCGCGGCATTGCGCCAGACGGTGCGAACGCTGGTCCGGGAATTCGGCCTGAACGACCTGGCCCGTCAGGGGCGATGGTTACCGTATTCCCGCAGTCCGTACGGAAACGGGCGGCGGCCGGGGCACTACTATCGGACCTGGTTTCGCTAGATCGGGACGGAGCAACATGCACGCTAAAGGAGAAAGAGGGAAACGGATTTTCCGGCAGCGAGTCCGGCTTCGCGCCGCCCGGGCTGACAGGCTGGCCGTTTCATGAGCCCCTTGCGCCGAATCGGCCGGGCTCTCGGAGCGCCGCTTCGTCACGGGATCCAGATCAACCACGACATCGCCAGGACGGTGTTCCTCGCGGGCTGTGGAAGAAGCGGCACGACCTGGCTGTCCGAGGTGCTCAATGCCGACCGGCATTACCACTATCTGTTCGAGCCGTTCAACAACAAGAAGACCCGGGCGTGGCGAAATTTCGCTTATCGCCAGTATCTGGCGAGGGACGCGGTCGACTCCGAGGCCCTGGCGGCTGCGGCATCCATTCTGTCGGGCCGGACCCACAGTCTCTGGATAGACAGCCAGAATCGCGCCTTCATCAGCGGGGATCGTCTCGTGAAGGATACTCGCGCCAACCTCATGCTGGGGTGGCTGCGGGCGTGTTTCCCGCAGATGCCCGTGGTTCTGCTCACCCGCCACCCGCTGGCCGTGACCCGGTCCCGGCAAAAGCTCGGCTGGGGCCCGGGGGTGAGCCTGGAGGCGCTGCGGGCACAGCCTGAGCTGATGCGCCGGCACCTCGACGACTACAGGGGACTGCTGGAAGATCTGGACGGAGACGACTTCGCGATGCAGATCGCCAACTGGTGTATCGAACACCTGGTTCCGCTACGTGAAATGGGCGATGGGGAATACTGTCTTGTGGTTTACGAGTCCTTGGTACGCGATCCCGATACAGAGCTTGAGCGCTTGTTCGCCTATCTCGGCCGGGATTTCACCGATGCCCACCGCAGCCGACTGTCCAGGGCTTCGGCCACGGCGTCGCGGGGGACCCGCAGTTCGCTGGACGCGCGCAAATTGTTGCGCCCCTGGGAGGGCAAGCTGACGGAAGCCCAGGAGCAGCAGGCCCAGGATATCGTCGCTGCCTTCGGGCTGGGGGACCTGCTGCGGAAAATCGACGGCGCGGATCAAGCGGTGTCGGCAACCCGCTGACTGGCGAGCCACTCCGACCAAAGGGGCACGCGGCCTTCGATCGTGTAGGCAAGCGCGTGCTCGCGGGCGATGCGGCCCATGGCGCCGGTATCGCCGACAGCCTGGGCACGGCGCAGGGCCTCGACGCAGGAGCCGACGTCGCCCGGCTCGAACAGAAAGCCGTTGCGGCCGTCCACGATAAGGTCCGGAATGTCACCCACAGCGGGCGCGACCACGGGAAGTCCGCAGAGCATCGCCTCGATGATCGCCAGCGGCAGCCCTTCGGAAGCCGACGTCATGACGAACAGCCGGGAGCGTTCGAGCCACGATTCCACGTTGCTCTGAAAACCCGCAAGTTCCACGCTTCCCGCCAGCCGGGTCTCTTCGAGCAGCGTCTCGAGGCGGGAACGGTCGGCCCCGTCCCCCACGATCACGGCCTTGCGGGCTTCCCCCTGGTCCCTGAGTTCCGCAACGGCGCGTATGAGCAGGTCCAGCCGCTTGATCGGTGCCAGCCGGGCCACAGTGACGAAGTCCCAGGTCTTTTCGGTTCCGCCCGTGGATGCGGAATTCAGGCTGAACGCTGATCCATCCACGCTGGCACCCATCGGCCAGATGGATGCGGAAATGCCGGCGGAACGAAACCATTGGGCGGATCCCGACCCCATCGTAATTATCGAGTCGAAGCGGTCGATCAGTGCCAGAAAACGTCGTTCCAGGTCCGGTATCTCCTTGCCGATACGGCGGAATAGCGCGTGTTCACTGTACAGGCCTCCGCCGATGATCTCTGCCGGGCCGCCGACGCTGAAATACGCCGTGCGGCATTTTCCGAGGCGCCCGGCCAGCAGGCTCACCACGCCGTTCCACGGTGCGTGGTAGCCGATGACCACATCGGGCCGCTCCGAGAATACCAGCCGAAGTGCCGAGCAGGCCCTGGCGACACTCATGCCGCACAGCCGGCGAAGCCACGCTGGAGGGATGTGATAACGCACTCCGGGAAGCGGTCGGTACGCCTCCGGCGTGATCACCGTGATGGCCTGCACCTCCGGCGTGCGGCCCAGGGCATGCAGATGTGCCGCGACCCAGTTTTCGGAGTAAAAAGGTCCCACCGCGAGGATTCGCATCGAACCCGCGGGCCGCACCGGCCGGGCGGGGCCGCGAACCCGGGCCGTTAGTCGTTCGGTCCACTGCGAGGCGACCAGATAAAGACGCCCAACGAGCCGCGTGATGAACTGCGTGGCCGTTCCGGGCGGCACCGGTGTGACGCCCTCCCGCCAGAATATGCTGCCGGGTGTCTGATCGGTGCCCGGGGACGTGGCGGCCCCGCGGTTGCTGTCGGCTTCCCGCGGCTTCACGTAGCGTCCGAGTTCGGAATTTCCGAGTCGGCCGGTCCCTTGGGCGCGAACAAGTTGCTGAGCCACTCGTGATCCGCGACCAGCGCGTCCGCCTTGGGTACCCACGCGGGTTCCAGCTGGCCGCGACAGCGGTTGGCCATGTTGATGACCGTGGTGGACCGGCGCCGCATGCTGGTCCCAATCACGTGGACG
>JARFQW010000024.1 GCA_029287575.1 Gammaproteobacteria bacterium
GACGTTCCGGTGACGGTGAAGTCGCGCATCGGCATCGACGACTGCGACGACTACGGGTTCCTGCGACGCTTCGTCGACGTCGTCGCCGAGAGCGGTTGCCGGACCTTCGTCATCCATGCCCGCAAGGCCATCCTGAGGGGACTGAGCCCGAAGGAGAACCGGGAGATTCCGCCGCTGCGCTATGAGTTCGTACATCGGATCAAGGAGGAATCCCCGGGTCTGGACGTCTGGGTCAACGGGGGCATCCGCACCGCGGCCCAGGTCCGGGAACAGCTGCTGGTGATGGACGGTGTCATGATCGGCCGCGAGGCCTATCACAACCCCTGGCTGCTGGCGGAGCTGGAGGGGGCAGTGCTTGCGGGGCAGCCGCCGCCGTCGCGCCACGCTGTCCTGGAGCGCTTTGCAGACTACGCCGAGCGGCAGCGCGCGGCCGGGGTTCGACTCCATCAGATGACCCGGCACATCCTGGGGCTGTTCGCCGGCTGTCCGGGGGCGCGTGCCTGGCGGCGTCGCCTCAGCGTCGAAGGGACCCGGCCGGAGGCGAGCGTGGACGTGTTGCGCGAGGCGGGCGCGCTGGTCCGCGAGCGGACCGAGGCAGCCGTCGGCGACTGAATCCGCGCTGCGCGATCGCGCGCCGGATCACGGGTGATCCCCGTCGCCGGGATGCTCCCGGCGGCTGGCACGCGGGAATCTCGCCGCCCGCGGCGCACCGATTCGCCCGCGTACCCCGAATGTCGGTCCGGGTGTGTTATACAAGGCGCCGCGCGCGACAGGTGCGCGGATTGCGGAGACACGCCAATGGGACGCTCGCGGGCACGCAAGCAGAACAAGAAAGGGGCCGGGAAACCGAACAAGCGAGGGAAAAAGAAGGTCGGGTCTCCGACGCTCGCGGCACAGGCCGACCGCCATGCGCTCTACGAGCTGTCGGTGCAGAACGTCGAGCAGGAGGTGGAGTTCCTCGAGGAGACCTTCTATCTCCACCGTGGCCGGCGGCCGGCGCTGCTGCGCGAGGATTTCTGCGGGACCGCCCAGTCCGCCTGTGCGTGGGTGGCGACCAACCGCCGGCACCGCGCCGTGGCCGTCGACGTCGATGCCGAGGTGCTGGACTGGTCGCGGCGGCACCACGTCAAGCGCTTGAAGCCGGGCGCCCGCAAACGGCTCGAGCTGCGACAGGAAGACGTGCGCGAGGTCAGCACGGCGCCGGCCGACATCATCTGTGCCTTCAACTTCAGCTACTGGTATTTCAAGGAACGCCGGGTCCTGCTCGACTACTTTCGGTCGGTGCGCCAGGGGCTGGGTAAGGACGGTCTCTTCTTTCTGGACGTTTTCGGCGGCGCCGAGTCATACGCGGAGTGCAAGGAAAAAACGGTCCACAACGGCTTCACGTACATCTGGGAGCAGGCCTCCTTCGATCCGCTGACGGCGGACTACGTGTGCTACATCCACTTCAAGTTCGCCGATGGTTCGAAGCTCAAGCGTGCCTTCAGCTACCACTGGCGGCTCTGGACGATGCCGGAGATCAGGGAGCTCCTCGACGACGCCGGCTTTTCCACCCATCATGTCTACTGGCAGGGTACTGACGACGATGGTGAAGCCAGCGGTGAATTCTTCCTTGCGGACGAGGGCGAGAACGATCCCGCGTGGATCGCTTACATCGTGGCCGAACCCTAGGCCGGGCATCGTGGTCGCCATTGAATCGACCCGGGCCAGCGCTTATCCTGCGCGCTCGTCCAACGCAGCGTATCGGAGGCGCGGCATCGCCTGATTGCCCGAGTCATGGAAACAGAAATCGAGGTTGCCGTTCTATTCGCCGACGTTGTCGGCAGCACCGAGCTGTACGAGAAGCTCGGCGACCTCAAAGCGAGGGACACCATCGGGGAATGCCTCGCCGTCATGAAGGACGCCACCCAGCAGAATCATGGCACGGTAATCAAGACGATCGGCGACGAGGTCATGTCGACCTTTCCCACCGCCGACGACGCCCTGAACGCGGCCCGCACGATGCAGAACCGCATCAGCAAGGGCGGCGCGATTCAGGTCCGCGGCGTACCTCTGGCGATTCGCGTCGGCTGCGACTACGGCCCGGTAGTGCCCGACGGGCGAGACGTGTTCGGTTCCACCGTCCACACCGCCAACCGGATGACCAGCCAGGCCAAGGCCGCCCAGATCGTGACGACCTCCAACATGGTCGAGCAGCTCTCGGCGGACTGGCGAACGTCGGTTCGCCAGATCGATCTCGCCCACGTCAAAGGCAAGTCAGGGGAAATCGCTCTCTATGAGGTGCTCTGGCAGAAGGAAGACATCACCAGCATGCTCCCGACCATCAACTGGTCGAAGGAGCGGCCCAAGAGCACCGCGAGCATGCGGCTGCGCTATCAGGGCACCGAAGTCCGCATGGAAGGCGAGCGCCAGTCCGTGCGGATGGGACGCTCCGAGGACAACGATCTCGTGGTCAAGGGCACGCTGATCTCCCGGCTCCACTGCCGGGTCGAGATGACCCGCGACAAGTTCATGCTGATCGATCAGTCGACCAACGGAACGTTCATCGTCACCCGTCAGGGCGAAGAGCTGTTCGTCCGCCGCGACAGCATCCAGCTCACGGGCGAAGGCGTCATCGGTCTCGGCCGCGTCGTGCAGCCCGGCTCACCCCAGGCCATTCACTACATCCAGGAAGACTGACGCCGCCCGGGCTCCGGACGCGCTGCACTGGCGAGGCCCAGCGAGCTTGAAGGCCCTGCCGCTCAGGACGCGCTGCGTTTTCGGCTCCGGGAAAACCGAAGCCATTGCCGCTCACGATGCGCTGCGCCTGGCAGTCGCGCGCTTTTTCCGGCTGCGTGTCTTCTTCGCTGCCGCGGCATCCTGGTCGCCGTCTTTCGCCAGGTTCTGGGCTGCTTTCAGCAGCAGCTTCTGCCACTCGTCGATGGACAGCAGTCCACTGGGTACGAGACCCCGGAGCAGGGCCAGCGGATCGAGACTTTCCTTGCTGCTGGCCAGCTTCTTTGACAGCGCCTCGATGGCGTCTTGCTGGAGCCCCGACACGTCGGGCAGGCCCAGGAACTCCCTGAGCTCCTTCGGGCCGACTTCTACTTCCACCCGGATCTTCATGAACGCTCCTTTCGACAGTCGGCCGGACGGCCGCTGAACCAAGCATAGACCCGGCGGCCAGGTGCTGGCGGCGTCGTCGACGCGGTCGCGGTGGATCATGCTGGTGCCAGCCGGCGAGCGGCACGCGCAGTGCTCCAGGGTGCCACGCCAGTCGGTAACGGTCCGGGGCGTTGTCCCGGACATACCCATTGACTGAGTGTCGCGGTCCGTGAAGAACCGGTTGAGGCAGGCCAACGGAAACTCGCGCTGATCGCTTCGGGGCGGGCTGAGGCAGTGGTGCTACGTGCAGCCACGTCCCGCTGCGGGAATCCTCAGAAGGGTGCATCGCGCATCGGCAGGGATCATCGAAGTGACCGGCGCCTGACGGCGGCCATCGGTGCTGCTGCGCCAGGCGCGATCAGGTACACGACCAGCAGGGCTGCGTTCCCTTCGCGGCGGGGAGCGCGCTGTCCCATGGGCCTTCCGCCGGACAAAAAAAAGAGGCCCTCAGAAGAGGGCCTCTTGAACGGTCATTGGCTGAAGGTCGGGCTTTCAGGCCGCCTTCTTGACCTCGGCCGCCTTGTTGGCAACCTTCTTGGTGGCCGTCGTGGCCTTCGCCTTGGCAGCCTTGGCCTTCTTCGCAACCGGCTTGGTCGCGGCGCTCGCCTTCTTCGCTACCCGCTTGCGC
>JARFQW010000122.1 GCA_029287575.1 Gammaproteobacteria bacterium
GCCCTGCTGGCCCACCCGGCATCCGTGACCTCGAACCTGACCCACAGCCTGGACGCGCTGGCGGCGACCGACGGCATCCGGCTGACCGCGGCCTTCGGGCCCCAGCACGGCCTGCGCGGCGACAAGCAGGACAACATGATCGAATCGCCGGACTTCGAGGATCCGGTCCACGGCATTCCGGTGTTCAGCCTCTACGGCGAAGTCCGCCGGCCGACAGCCGACATGATGGACGCCTTCGACGTGCTGCTCGTCGATCTGCAGGACCTGGGCTGCCGTATTTACACCTTCGTCACCACGCTGCGCTATGTGCTGGAGGCGGCGGCGGCGCACGGCAAGGCCGTCTGGATCCTGGACCGGCCCAACCCCGCCGGCCGCCCGGTGGAGGGTCTCGCGCTGCGGCCCGGCTGGGAGAGCTTCGTTGGCGCCGGGCCCATGCCCATGCGCCACGGCCTGACACTGGGCGAAATGGCCGGCTGGTTCATCGACGAATTCGGCCTGGACGTGGAGTGCCGGGTGGTCCCGATGGAAGGCTGGCGGCCGTCGGAAGGGCCCGGCCACGGCTGGCCGGTCGGCGACCACACCTGGATCAACCCCAGCCCCAACGCGCCGAACCTCTCCATGGCCCGCTGCTATGCGGGCACGGTCATGCTGGAGGGAACGACCCTCTCCGAGGGACGCGGCACGACCCGGCCGCTGGAAGCATTCGGCGCCCCTGATCTGGACGTGCCCGCGCTGCTCGCCGAAATGCAGCGGCTCGCGCCGGAGTGGCTGCATGGCTGCCACCTCCGTCCCTGCTGGTTCGAGCCCACCTTCCACAAGCACGCGGGCACGCTGTGTGCCGGTGTGCAGATTCACGTGGACCACCCCGGCTATCAGCACGAGGCATTCCGTCCCTGGCGCCTGCAGGCACTCGCATTCAGAGCGCTGCGGGGGCTGTGCCCGGACTATCCCCTGTGGCGGGATTTCCCCTACGAGTACGAAGAAGGCCGCCTGGCCATTGATGTCATCAACGGCAGCGAGCTGCTGCGGGACTGGGTGGACGATCCGGCCGCGGGTCCGGCTGACCTCGAGACCATGGCCTGCGAAGACGAGTCGGCCTGGCTGGAGCGGCGCGCGGCGTTTCTCCTGTATCCCGACTGACCACGGTCTGCCGTGGATGAACCGCGCGACCCATGGAAGCTCCGGCAGGATCCGGGGCAGCCGTCGCCTCCGATCGACTCACGCACCGTGGCATATTCCTTCGGTCTGCCCGGCAATTCGCTGCCGGGTCCCCCGCAGCCCGGGGCTGGCGAGTATCATGCGTTCCTTCGTTTTTCGCGTTTCGGAGTGCGCCCATGCCCCCCTGCCCCGCCCGGACCAGAATCCTCCTCGCCCTTGCGGCTGCCCTGAGCCTGGCCGCGTGCAGCGAAGCCCCCGAGCCGACAGCGCAGACCGAGGCAGCCACGCAGACGCCGCCGCAGTCCGCCGCGCCGGTAGACGAGCCGAGCCGCACCGAGAGCGATGCCGCCGCGTCGGCGGCCCTGGCCCTGCTGACCGACGAATATTTCCAGGCGTATCTGAAAGCCAACCCCATCGCCGCCACGTCCCTGGGCGACGACCGCTACAACGACCGTCTGGTCAATTATCTCGATCCGGCCAACCGGGCCGAACGGCTGGCGGAGGAACAGGCGTTTCTCGACCGGGCCCTGGAGATTGACCGGGCCGATCTGACCCCGTCCGAGCAGATCACCTATGACGTTTTTGTCTATGGGCGGCGTGAGAAGATCGAGGGCTTCGCCTATCCGGAGCACCTGCTGCCCTTGAGCCAGTTCTTCAGTCTGCCAAGTTTCATGGCGCAGCTGGGCTCCGGCCAGTCCCTGCATCCCTTCGTCACCACCAAGGACTACCGCGACTGGCTGAGCCGGCTGGAGGACTATCTGGAAATCCAGTCCCAGATGATCACCAACATGCGCGAGGGCATGAAACAGGGCATCGTCCAGCCCCGGGTGATCATGGAAAAAGCCTTGCCGCAGCTCGATGCGCTGGCGGTCGGAAACGTCGACGACAGCCTGTTTTTCAATCCGGTCCGGAATTTTCCGGACACCGTGCCCGTGGAGGACCGGGCCGCGCTGGAGGCCGACTACCGGGCGATGATCGGCGAGCGGCTGCTCCCCGCCTACCGGCAGCTGCACGATTTCGTGGCCAACGAATACCTCCCGGCCACCCGGGATACGGTCGCCTGGACCGCGCTGCCCGGCGGCGTGGCCTGGTACGAGTACTTCGTGCGCGAGCAGACCACCACCGACCTCAGCGCCGCGGAGATCCACGAGCTGGGCAAAAGTGAAGTGGGCCGCATCCTCGACGAGATGCGCGCCGTGCGGGACCGGGTGGAGTTCGACGGCGACCTGGCGGCCTTTTTCGAGTTCATGTCCACCGACCCGCGTTTCCAGTTCGAGTCCGAGGACGCGGCCCTGCAGGCTTACGAAGACGTGCGGAGCAAGGTCACCGCCGCCCTGCCCACGGTGTTCGAGATCTTTCCCGGGGCCACCTACGAGATCCGCCCCGTCGAAGCCTTCCGCGCGGCCTCCTCGTCGGGGGCGTCCTACCAGTCGGCCTCACCGGACGGCTCCCGGCCGGGAGTGTTCTATCTGAACACCTACGATCTCAGCCGCATCCCCGTCTACATCACCGAGTCACTGTCCCTGCACGAAGCCGAACCCGGCCATCATTTCCAGGGCACGCTGCAGCAGGAAATGAACGACCTGCCGGACTTCCGCCGTTTCGGTGACTACTACGTGTCCTACGGCGAGGGCTGGGCCCTGTATGCCGAGTATCTCGGTCCGGAGATGGGGCTGCTCACCGACCCCTATCAGTACTACGGCAAGCTGGCCGAGGAGCAGCTGCGCGCCCTGCGGCTGGTCGTGGACACCGGCCTGCACACCAAGGGCTGGACACGCGAAGAGGCGATCGCCTACATGCAGGACAACTCCTCCATGTCCGACGCCGAGATCGTCGCCGAAGTCGAGCGCTATATCGCGATTCCCGGACAGGCGCTGGGCTACAAGATCGGCCAGCTGAAGATTCTCGAGCTGCGCGCGCGGTCGGAATCGGTCCTCGGCGAGGGTTTCGACATCAAACGCTTCCACACGGCCATCCTCGACGGCGGCGCGGTCCCGATGGGCGTGCTCAGCGACAAGATTGACGCCTGGATTGCCAGCGAGCAGGCGCGACTGGCCGATGACGCGTAGCCACCGCCGCGCACAGCGGGACCAGGCCCGGGAACCGATGACCTCGTGACCGTGGGCGACTACCGGCCGCCCGCAGTCGATGGACCGGGCCAGTCCGCCGTGGACAGCGCGTTGCGCGACGTCTTCGGCCTGCATACCTTTCGTCCCCATCAACGGGAAATCGTCGAAGGCCTCGTGGCGGGCCGGGATGCCTTCGTGCTCATGCCCACCGGCGGCGGCAAGTCGCTTTGCTACCAGCTGCCCGCCCTGCTCCGGCCCGGCGTGGGGCTCGTGGTTTCGCCGCTGATCTCGCTCATGAAGGACCAGGTGGACGCCCTGCAGGCCAACGGCGTGGCGGCGGAGTACTACAACTCCTCGCTGGACGGCGCCTCCGCGCGGCGCGTGCTGGCGCGGCTGCACGCCGGCGAGCTGGACCTTCTGTACGTGGCCCCGGAACGTCTGATGGCCGCCGACTTCCTGGAACGCCTCGGAGATGTGCCGGTCGCCCTGCTGGCCGTGGACGAGGCGCACTGCGTGTCCCAGTGGGGGCATGACTTCCGGCCCGAATATGCGGCCCTCGGTGGCCTCCGAACGCATTTTCCCTCAGTGCCGCTCATCGCCCTGACGGCGACGGCGGATCCCTACACCCGCGACGACATCATCCGCGTGCTGCACCTGGCCGATGCGCCCCGCTACGTCAGCAGCTTCGACCGTCCCAACATTCGCTACACCGTGCTCGAAAAGCGCGGCCCCAGGGACCAGCTCGCCAGGTTTCTCGCGGCGCGCGGGGAGGAGTCGGGCATCGTCTACGCCCTGTCGCGGAAACGTACCGAGAAACTCGCCGCCGGCCTGCAGCAGCTCGGCCTGTCGGCGGCCGCCTATCACGCCGGAC
>JARFQW010000125.1 GCA_029287575.1 Gammaproteobacteria bacterium
GACTTCGCTTGCCCAATGGTCGGCCGGGCAGCTGGACCCGACGCTGAGCTGGGAGGACGTCGCCTGGGCCCGGGATCTCTGGGGCGGCAAGCTGATCCTGAAAGGCATCATGGATCCCGCCGACGCCCGGCTGGCTGCCGAGAGCGGGGCTGATGCGCTCATCGTGTCCAACCACGGGGGCCGGCAGCTGGACGGCGCGCCCGCCACCATCGACGTGCTGCCTAGCATCGTCGACGCCGTGGGGGACTCTATCGAAGTCTGGGTCGATGGCGGCATCCGGTCGGGTCAGGACGTGCTGAAGGCCGTGGCCCTGGGCGCGAAAGGCACGCTCATCGGCCGGGCATTCAACTACGGTTTGGGCGCCATGGGGGAACGCGGCGTTACCCGCTGCCTGCAGATCATCGCCAACGAGCTGGATCTCAGCATGGCGTTCTGCGGTCACCGGGACATCAACGACGTCACTGCCGATGTCATCTGGCATGCTCCGTGACGCTGGTTCAGGTCTTCCCTGCGGCAGCAACAGATTCCGTGCCGGTGAACGCCAGCTCGTCCGGCTTGCAGACGAAGCGAATGGGTTGAATGCTGACGGTCTCGAGCGCAACGGAGGCGGACACGACGAAGTAAGGATCCAGCAGCCGGTTTCCCCAGGCTTCGCCGTCAAAGGCTGACAGCCGAGCGCTCAGGCGTTCCACCCGACTTGCAACGTGATCCACTTCCACCTGCGCCAGCCGCAAGCCCAGCGGCGTGTGGGCCAGATTGAGATTGCCCGTGTACTGAACGTCGTCCAGGTCCATGGGTTCCGGGTCCAGCGCGGCGATGCCGAGCGTCCGACTGCCATCGACCATCACCTCGGCATCCACGCCGTCGTAGTGCCGGCGCAGCGTCACCTCCCCGAGCACGCACGGGAAACCGAAGCGCTCCGTCAGAATCTGCGCCGCCGCCTGGGTGGACGCCACCGCCGCGGTGGAAAAACCCCGCGCCCTCACCCCGCTGCGACAGCTTACCCGGCACATCGCGAACCCGAACGCGCCCACCGGGCTGTCGGCGACGTCCCACACCTGAATCGAAACTACCGGCGGTATGGTGGGATGCAGGGCGGGCGGGAGCACCGCCTCCCTCGCGCTGTTGCGCATTTCCGCGGTCAGCTGCAGGCAGGCCACGTCGCTGAGCATCAGAGGCTCCGAAGCAAAGGACGCGATTCGGGGCGACCGCTCCCCAAGAATCTTGACATCGGCGCTGCCGATCAGCATGCGGCCGCCTGCTTCACAGCTACCCGGCTCGGCGCCCACACCGGCGCTTTGCTGGCTTCCGGGCTGCGGAATTTCGGCATCACCTCCCTGGCAAAGAGCCGCAGGCTGTCCAGCACCTGTTCCTGCGGCAGCATCTCCATGGCGTTGAGCAGGAAGTTGATGCCGGTGACGCCGATGGATTCCCAGCGCTTGATCACCTGTATCAGGTGCTCGGGATCCCCCACGCCGACTCCCTCAGGCAGGCCCTTGGCGACGCTGGGATCGTCCGCCGGCGGCTTCTTGGCTTTCATCGCCGCGCCCGCATTGCCCAGGGTCTGGTAGGCGCGCGTAGGATAGGCTTCCCGGGTCCAGTAAAGATGGGCATTGGCGACGTTGAAGGCGTTCACCATGGGCACGCCGATGTCCCGTGCCTGGCGGTAGTCCTCGTGACAGTACAGGAAGTTCATGGTGTGCACCTGATCGTTCACCAGGCCACCCACCGGCTCGCAGCTCTGAATGCGTCGATGGTACTCGAGCGTCCGCCGTTCCTGCTCGTCGTAGCCCGCGGCGGAAACGCCGAGACAGCCGAGACCGCGGTCGGCGGCGTCCAGCTCCGTTCCCGGGCTTGTCACGGTGACCCACATCGGCGGGTGCGGATCCTGATAGGGCTTCGGAAGGACGTTCCGGGCGGGCATGGAGAACGCCTTGCCCTGCCACTCGAACTCATCCTGCATCCACATCTGCGGCAGCGCGCGCACGAACTCGTCCCAGGTCTTCTTCGTGTCATCCGGATTCACGCCGAAACCGCCAAGCTCCGTCCAGGTAGAGGATCGGGCCGTTCCGAACTCGAACCGACCCTCGGAAATGATGTCAAGAGCCGCAGCCCGCTCAGCGACCCGGACGGGGTGGTTCATCTCCGGGACGCAGACCACCGCGCCGTGGCCCACGCGGACACGGCGAGTCTGCGCGGCCACGGCGGTGAGAAACACCTCCGGCGCCGAGCAGTGTGAATACTCTTCGAGAAAATGGTGCTCCACCGCCCAGACGTGATCGAAACCCAGCTCGTCGGCCAGCCGGCACTGCTCCAGCGCGTTGTGGTAGACGGCCCGCTCCGCATCCCGGGTAAACGGCCTGGGCGTGGACAACTCGAAGAATATGCCGAACTTCATGAGGTACCTGCTCTCTCGCAATGACAACCCGAGTGTAAACAGGTCGGGGCACCCCGGGTAGTGCGTCGGAACAGCCTCGATGCTACTCTCAGCAGCGGGAGGAAACGATCATGGCCAATCCAATACCAGAACCGGATGCCAACAACCGCTGGCGGCTGGAATCCCCTGGCGAGCCAGGCTGGCAGCGCACGGCCAGGCCGGAACGGACTGATTCAGACCGAAGCAACAAGTTTTTCATGGTCTCTACCGACGGCCACGTTCAGGAGCCGTCGGATCTGTGGCGCACACGGATCGACGCCAGATACCGGGAACGGCTGCCCGGCATCATCGTCGGCGAGCAGGGCGAGCAGTTTCAGAAGACCGAAGGCTTCCGGCCGCTGCGCATTCGCAACATCAAGTTCGAGGGCGAAGACGCCCTGCGCAACCAGTCCGGCAAAACGCCGGAGGAGCGTCTTGCTGATCACCAAGCCGACGGCGTCGACTGCGAGGTTCTGTTCCCCAACAAGGGGCTGACCATCTGGGCAACGCCGGACGCCGAGTTCAGCCAGGCCATGTGCCGCGTCTACAACGACTGGGCATGGGAAGTGTTCGGGCCTCACAACGACCGCCTGTCGCCCATGGCCTGCGTCGCCGCCGCCGACATTGCCGGCGCGATCGCGGAAATTCAGCGCTGCGCCAAGCTCGGTTTCCGCGGGCTCTGCCTGCCCTGCAAGCCGGTCTGGGGCGCACCGGACCACGAAGCGCTGAACTACAACCTGCCGGAGTTCGACCCGCTGTGGGCCTGCATTCAGGACGTGGACCTGCCCATCACTTTCCACGTCTCCACCGGCCGCGATCCGCGAACATCCCGAGGCAACGGCGGCGCCGTCATCAATTACGCCGTCCATTCTCTGGCCCCGACCATGGAACCCATTGCAAACCTGTGCGCTTCCGGCGTCATCGAGCGGTTTCCCGGGGTCATCTTCGGCACCGTTGAGGCCGGCATCGGCTGGGTGCCCTGGGCGCTGTCCGCCATGGACGAAGCCTATCTGAAGCATCATATGTGGCGGCGACCCAAGCTGGACCGGCTGCCCAGCGAGTACTTCAAGACCAACGGCTTCGCGACCTTCCAGGAAGACAAGCCGGGGCTCGATCTGGCTCGCGAGCACGGCCTGACGGCGAACTTCATGTGGGCCAATGATTATCCGCATCACGAGGGCACCTGGCCGCACTCGGCCGAGGCGATCGAGCGTACCATGCAGAATCTCGACGACGGCGAACGTGCGCAAATTCTTGGGTTGAACGCGGCCCGCGTATTCCGCTTCGAGATCCCCGAGCGCTACCGCCACCATGCGGATGCCCGAGCCGCAGCCAGCGGGATAGCGGGTCGCTGAGGCGCGGGTCACTGAAAGTGGAAAGAACGCTCCGAGGCAGATCGGCGGTGGCCGGCATAGGGCAGACCACCTATTACAAGCACGGCCAGTCGCCCCACGCGGAAAGTCGCCTGACCCTGGAGGCGATTCTCAACGCCTGCGCCGACGCCGATATCGCGCCTGAGGAGATCGACGGTTTCTCCTCCTACAGCAACGACCGCAACGACGGTCCCCGCATGGCGGCAGCGCTGGGTTGCCGAGAGTTGCGCTTCTCCAACATGTTCTGGGGCGGCGGCGGCGGCGGCGCGGCAGGCGCGATTCAGAACGCGGCGGCAGCCATCGCCGGCGGCCTGGCCGATTGCGTGGTCGCGTACCGCGGTCTGGCGCAGGGCCAGTTCGGCAGGTTCGGCCGCGGCGCAGAGGTGCGCCAGGTCTCCGGCGAGGCAGCTCACACCACCCCGTTCGGGCTCATGTCAGCAGCGCAGATGTTCGCCATGAAGGCCATGCGCTTCATGCACGATCACAACGTGGACCGGTCCGCTTTGCGCGCCATCGCGCTGGCCTCTTACCAGCACGCCCAGACCAACCCGCTGGCCATCATGAACGGCCGCCCGCTGACGCCGGAAAAATACGACGACTCCCGCTGGATCGTGGAACCGTTCCGGCTGTTCGATTGCTGCCAGGAAAACGACGGCGCCGCAGCCATCATTCTGGTATCCGCAGAGCGGGCGAAGGACCTCCCCCATCCGCCCTGCTACCTGCTGGGCGCGACCAGCGGCGGCCACTACCGGGCCGGCGCCCCCGTCCACAACACGCCCGACTACGCCAGCTCTCATTTCAAAACCGTCGCCCGGCGGCTCTACGACATGGCCAGAATCGAACCGGGAGACGTGGACGTGCTGCAGTCCTACGAAAACTTCACCGGCGGCGTGCTCATGGCCATCGTAGAACACGGCTTCTGCGAGCCCGACGAGGTCAACGACTTCTTCGACGTGGACAACTTCCTGGCGCCGTCGGGCCGACTGCCGCTCAACACCAGCGGCGGCAACCTGGCCGAATGCTACATGCACGGCTTAGGATTGATATTAGAGTCGGTGCGGCAAGTTCGCGGCGTATCGACTAATCAGGTGCCACAAGCAAACGTAGCCATGACGATTTCTGGTCCGATGGTGACGCCGGTGAGTAGCTGCATCTTTGGTTCCGAGGCGACGCTGTGAGTGCTGC
>JARFQW010000147.1 GCA_029287575.1 Gammaproteobacteria bacterium
CGCCCCGAAAACGTCCTGGCGCCTTGGTGACGTGGACCGGAAGACTCATGCGCGCGGGCACGAGCTGCTCGCGACCCTATTGGAGGCGAGAGGCGGAACCAACCTGCGGAAAGTCGCGAATTACGCCCGGGCCCATCACCACATGGGCACTTGCCGCATGAGTCATGATCCGGCGGAGGGTGTCGTGGACGCCAACTGCCGCGTCCACGGGGCGCAGAATCTCTATCTGGCCGGATCCAGCGTATTTCCGACCGGCGGGGCGCGGCAGCCCACGCTGACGATTGCAGCACTGGCTCTGCGTCTCGGGGAATATGTTACAAGCCGGTAGACCCGGCCAGCCTTATTCCGCAAAATGCCACGCTGTCGCCTCACGCTTTGAGGTCATGACATAACGCCCGGGCGGACCGGGCGTGTCTCTTGCGGCCGCCATGCGGGCGATCGCAGCTTGCGCTTCCGGGCGCCGGGGGGTTCATGAAAGGTTTTGTATCAAGAGCGCTTGCGCTCGTTGTTCTTGCTCTGACGGTGAACACGGGCTGGGCGTCACCCATGCTGCTGATTTCCGGGCTGGCCCCCGCGTTCCAGCAGGACCCTTCTTCCGGGCTGCTCGTCGTCGAAGCCGAACACTTCGACCTTTCGGTCTCCCAGGGCGGGCACGACTGGGTGCCTGCTTCAGACCCCGGCGCTTCGGCGGACGGATCGCTGGTCACGACGCCTGACAGCGAAACCAACCGAAATTCGGATTTCGAGTCCAACAGCCCGCGGCTGGACTACCTTGTGCGATTTACGCAGCCCGGAACCTACTACGTCTGGGTCCGCGGGCTGGGCCCCGAGAGCCGGGACGACTCCCTCCACGTGGGCCTCGATGGCTCGGGGCAGGCCTCTTCGGATCGCATCACCGGGTTTGGTACGGCATTCGGCTGGTCCAGCGCCACGATGGATCCGGATCGCGCGACCCTCGTCATTCCTGCGGCCGGCGAGTACACGCTGAACGCGTGGATGCGGGAAGACGGACTCGTATTCGACAAGCTGCTCCTGACGCCTGATGCGGGATTCATCCCCGACGGCCTGGGCCCGGCCGAAAGTCCGAGGACCGAGCCTCAGCCGCTTCTCGTTTTTGATACCGGGTCACTGTCCTTCGATGTGGACGAGGGCTCCGGCGAGTCCGCCGCGCAGTCCGTGAACCTCGTGACGTCCGATGGCGAGGCCGCCGATGTGACGCTTGAGACCAGCGCATCGTGGCTGAGCGTTGCCCCGGATTCGGGTGCGGCGCCGCTGAACGGAATCCAGGTGCGGGTCGACGCCACCGGCCTGGCTGCCGGCGAGTACAGCGCACAGGTCACTGCCGGGGCCGCCGGCTATCCGGACGGGCAGATGAGCGTGGACCTGGTGGTTCGCGGTGATGCGCCGCCCGGCGGCGATGCGGCCTACGAGGCGGAAGATGCTTCCGCCGGCGGCGGCACCGTGTTTGCGAACAGGAAAGCCGGCTTCACCGGCAGCGGCTACATGGAACTCCGCAGCAAGGGCTCGCTGGAGTGGACCGTCGACGTGCCTGCATCAGGCGTGTATTCCCTGGCCTTCAGGTATTCCGTCGGCATCAGCGACCGGAAGGTGGAATTCCGCGTAGACGGGGTCAAACAGGCACAACCCACGGTCTTCCCGGCGACGGGGAGCTGGAGCGCATGGTCCGACGTGACGGTGGACGTCAGCCTCGCAGCCGGGACCCACACGCTGTCCATCAAGAGTACGCAGAACCGCGGTCCCAACCTGGACCAGCTCCGGATTGCCAGCTCCGGGCCGGCTGCGCCCGCACTCGCGTTCGATGACGATGCGCTGGCCTTTTCGGTGGACGAGGACAGCGGTCTTTCCGCACCGCAACTCCTGGGTCTCGGCACGTCCGACGGGTCCGTGGCGAGTGCAACCCTCGATGCGGGGGACAGCTGGCTCAAGATATCCCCCGCCAGCGGCACGACGCCGCTGACCGGAATCGAAGTTCGGGTCGATGCGACCGGGCTTGCCCCCGGGTCCTACTCTTCCACCGTGACTGCGTCCGCACCGGGATTCACCGGCGACTCGGTCACCGTGTCGTTGCAGGTCGCGGGTTCTGGCCCGCCCCCGGGTGGTGGGGACGAGACGATCTATGAGACCGAGGCTGCCGCATTGTCGGGTGTTACGATCCGCAGCAGCTACGGCGGATTCACCGGCACGGGCTACGGAGACTTCCGCGGAGCCGCGTCGGCGACCTGGACGATCGCCGTGCCTTCGGACGGCCGATATACGCTGGCCTTTCGCTATGCGGTCGGCATCAAGGACCGGAAGGCCACAGTCACCGTCGACGGGACTGCCATAGGGTCAGTCACTCTGCTGCCGAGCACGGGTGCATGGACCAACTGGGCGGAAATCGAGTTCGAACAGGACCTCACCGCCGGGTCTCACTCGGTCCGTCTCTCGACGTCCCAGAACCGTGGGCCCAATGTGGATCATCTGCGGGTCACCGGCGCGGGCGGCGGGGGTAATCCCCCGACACTGGTGGTGAATCCGGAGTCCCTGTCCTTCAGCGTTGCGGCAGGCGGCAGCGTCTCGGCGCCCAAGGCGCTCAGCGTCTCTGCCAGCGACGGTGGCTCGCCGCAAATTACGCTGACGCCCAGCCAGCCCTGGGTATTGCTGGATACCTCGTCCGGGACTGCGCCCCTCAACGGCGTCAATGTCCGGATAGATTCGGCGACCCTCTCCACCGGCACGCGCTCGGCAACGATCCTGGCCGAGGCGCCCGGCTACACGGCCGTAAGCGTCCAGGTCCAGGCCACGGTGACCGGGACGCTTCCCGTCGTGTACGACTTCAACGACGGTGACGCGAGTGCCTGGACCGTTGTGCAGGAAACCGCGGACATTCCGGACTGGCAGGTGCAAGGAGGCCGATATGTTCAGCAGGCCACGGCCAGTGGTTCGATCACCGGGTCCGACACCTATCTGGAAGGGACCTACTCGCATGTCTCTGTTCCCGGCGGCGGGGGAGACTATGCGGTCTCGGTGGACGTGGAGTCTCTGGAGACAAGTATTCTGGCCCGCGGGGACGACATTGGTCTGCTGTTCCGGCGCGCGGACGATTCGAATTTCTATCGCCTCAGTCTGAATTCCCGTTTCGGATACACGCGGCTGGAGCGCGTCATCAACAACCAGACGACGACGATGGCGGTGACCTCCCAGGGATATCGTCCGGGCAACGTCGTGCGTCTTGGCGTTCGCGTGGAAGGACCGCTGATTCTCGTCTACCGGGAGGACGAGGGAGACACCGGTGGGTTGTTCGATCAGCCGCCTTATCTTGCGGCCTGGGATGACAACATTGCCGCCGGTGGCATCGGTCTGTACACGCGCAGCGGAGCCGCCTTCGATAACGTCCGCATAGACTCCCTGGCAGCACTGCCCCGAGTGGGTGTCAGCCGGCCGGTCCCGTTTGATGTCATCGCCACCGAGGGCGACATCAGCGTGGAGGCTGTGGCCCAGGGCGCCCCGAACGGTGCTTCGGTGCGCTTCGAGGTCAACGGGGATTCCTGCGACGCGGCGACTGAGTTCCGGCCCGGCGTATTCCGAGCGACCTGTCCGGCGCCGGCGGTCGGCGAGAACAGTATCACCGCGGTGCTGCTGGACGGCAACGTTGAACTGGATCGTCATGACCAGGGTCCGGTGGGATTCGCCGGCGACAAGGCACTGAATCTCGGTGACAGCATCACCCAGGGCATCTCCGACAATTATCTCGTTGACGGCATCAGCCAACCCGTGCTCCTGGCCGGTCAGCCGGTGGGGCCCCGCCAGATCAGTTTCCGCGGGTATCAGAGCCCGCTGGCCGACGGGCTGGACCGCGATGCCGGCTTCAACAATCCCATTGTCTTCTTCAACGAAGGCATTCCCGGCGTGCGTTCCGACGGGCTGCTGATCGATCGGCTGCCATCGATCCTCGAACGCCATGCTGGAAGCGCCAACCTGGCATTCCTGCAGATCGGCACGAACGACGCGAACCGCAACGAACTGGATCCGGGCCTGGGCTGCAGCGGCGCCGGGTGTGACGGCACGTTCAAGGGCTATGTCCTCGACACCGTGCTCACCTTGCGCGGCGAAGGGATCGAGCCGTTCCTTGCCCGCATTCCGCCGATATTCGGCCGGGTCGGCCGAACGCCCTATTCGGATCCTCTCGGTGCGGGTCTGCCCAACGAGCGCGTGATTGCCTACAACGAGGCGATCGACGAACTCGTCCAGGAATTCAGCACCGGCGACGGGCCGGATTTCTTCGACTTCTTCCTCGGTGACGGGGAGAACCGGATCAGTCTGATTGACGACAACATCCACCCCAATGCTCTCGGCTATCGGCTGATGGCGTGGCTCTGGCACCAGTCGGTGCGTCCGGGCGGGGAGGGACCCAGGCCCCTGGTTCTGGAAAATATCTGCGTGCGGACCACGAGCAGCGCCTGCCGGAACCCGCTGTTGTACAAGCAGAACCTCTTGGAACCGGGCAATCCGTACTACGTGGATCGTGACGTCGTGGTGACCGATATCCCCGCGGCACTCGCCGAAGGCGTGTTCCTCAGCACCGAGAACGACCACAAGACCGTGACCCGCACGGACTACCTGGAGTTTACGGTGGATCGGGACGTGGACGTCTATGTGGCCTTTCCGCCGAATGTCACGACCGTGCCGGGCTGGATGGGTGGCTTCGAGGACACGGGCGAGTCTCTGGGCGTCTCCGCCGGCGCCCCGACCCTGAAGCTGTATCGGGCCACCTACGGACCGGGGGCAGTCGTTCTGGGCGGACCGGGGGCCGCCGGGGTCGACCCGACGCCGTCGAACAACTACATCGTCGTCGTCGTGCCTCGCTAGGCGGCTGGACTTCTCGGGGAGCGGCCAACGCCCGCTGCCCGGATGGCCGAGCCGCGCGGAGAGCCGCGGCGCCGGCGGCTGTGCGTGATCGGCGGTGTCCGGTTTACGGGATCTGCCGTGCCAGCGCGACCGGGAGCACGGCAGACAGGCCTGCGGGCGCACCCGGCGGCGCCGGGCGGCGTCTCACTTTGCTCGCTGACTCTCCACCGCCGGCCATGATTGAGAAACTGGCATCGTCGGGTTCCAGCCTGGCCTCGCGACAGCTCTGGCGAGTCGTGCTGCCCGGATCACCCAGGCAGAAATACCCTTACATGGTCTGCGAAAATGCGCTTGAAGACGTGCCGGGAAGGGGCCGGCAGAGGTCCGTAACCCTCGGCAGACAAGCTTATGGAAAGGCCGGACGGCCTGCGCAACGCTAGTCCTCGCTGAGGTCAAGTCGGAAGCCGACGGCCCAGGTATCGATTTCCCCGGCTTCATAATCGCCGCGCACCCACAGTCCGCGCACCAGGCGATAGCCGATGCCACCGCCGAACAGGATATCGCTGTCGAAATCGTTGCTGCCGATGTTGGGGTCACCC
>JARFQW010000182.1 GCA_029287575.1 Gammaproteobacteria bacterium
CAGATCCCCGGCGATGGACAGCTCGCTGGCAATCTGCCCGGTGACAAAGCGACTGCTCCCGCTGACGTCGATGTACGCGCCGCCCTGGTCGTGGAAATAGTCGATCAGCGCCCGGGATCGCGCCATGTCCCCGTCGCGAAAGGCCTGTGAATTTCCCAGGCCGATGATCGGCAAGGTCTCGTTCGTGCCGGGGATTGGCCGACGAGGAAGACGCAGCTGATCGGTCCGCGCCAACCGGGGCAGCGGCAGGGTCGAGTACGCAGCAAGGGCAGTGGCGGCTCGAAGAAACTGTCGGCGATGCATCATGGGCTGAGCTCCGTAAGGGGTTATCGGCCGGCGCCAGCCACAGGCTGGCTTTTTCGGCGGGCCCCGTCGAACGCGCAACGCCGTCTCACCAACCCGTCACACGTCGGTCCAATGATGCCCGGCGGAGAATCACGGGTCCATGGCCGGCTGCGGGCACCGTTTCAGGGGCGCGACAATATGCCGGGACGAATACGCTTCGGCGCCCGGCGGCACAGACGCAGAACCGCACTTGCGTTGATTGCGGGGATGCCCGGAGCGGCTCCCGGTGGATTGGTGGCTATACTGACGGGGGCGAAGCTCAAGGAAATCGTGATCGCCCGGGACCCTCAGTTTGGCGCCAGATAACAAGAACAACACAGGGCTTCGACTTTTCCGGCAGGCAAAGCCCGCCATTGACCCTCGCCGACGGAAGACAGCCAGACACCGAGCGGCAGGCCGCCGGATTTCCGCTCTTGTTCTCATTGCCGCCAGTGCGATCCTGGCGGCATGCGACGATGCACCGCCGGAGGATTTCGTGAGCACGCCATCCACAGCCTTCACCGATCATGAAAGCACGGCAATCGGCCAGCAGATCGCACAGTTAGCCAGGCAACACCCGGGCAAGTCGGGGTTCGAGATCATCCGCTACGGCCGGCCCGCATTCACGGCCCGGATCGCCCTCACGGATCTGGCGGAAAAAAGCCTCGACGTCCAGTACTACATCTGGCAGGCCGACCCCACGGGACGGATCTTCGCCGACCGGCTCGTGCGGGCGGCGGACCGAGGAGTGCGTGTCCGTCTGCTACTGGATGACATCAACCTGGGGGGGCGCGACGCGATACTCGCGGCGGTCAACGCCCATCCGAACATCGAAATCCGGCTGTTCAATCCGTTCGCCCGCCGCAAGCTCCGCGGCCTCGATTTCCTGCTGGACATGGGCCGCGTGAATCATCGCATGCACAACAAAATGATGATCGCGGACAATTCGATCGCGCTGGTGGGCGGCCGAAATATCGGTGATCACTACTTCCAGGTACATCCGGATTCGAATTTCCGGGACCTGGACATCGGCACGATCGGACCGGTCGTGCGGGAGATTTCGTCAGTGTTCGATCGCTTCTGGAACGGCGAGTGGTCGGTCCCGGTGGAAGCCATCGTGGAATCGCCGGTTACCGAAGACGATATGCGTGAAGCCGTGGCGACGATGCGCTCGCGTATCGCCAACGATACCTACCCCCACCCCCTGGATCTCGACGTACAGGAGCTCCACGAGCAGTTCGACGGCGTGCTCGAAGGCATGCACTGGGCCAACGGCCAGATCGTCTGGGACGACCCGAGCAAGATCCTCGAATACACCGGCTCGGGAGAAATGTTCGAGGCCCTGCACGAAAAGATCGGGACCCTGGAGAAGGAGCTGCGGATCGAGTCGGCGTACTTCGTCAGCCTGGATCGCGGGATCGAGGCGGCCCGGTCGCTCCGCGACCGGGGCGTGAGAGTCTCGCTGCTGACGAATTCCCTGGTGGCCAACGACGTCCTCGCCGCTCACGCGGGTTATGCGAAGCGCCGGAAGGATCTGCTCGAGGCGGGTGTGGAGATCTACGAGCTGCGCCCGGACCCGGGGCCTGTTGACCAGAAGATCATATCCATGAAGGCCCAGTCCGCACTGCATACCAAGGCCATCGTGTTCGACCGAAAGGACGTTTTCATCGGCAGCTACAACCTGGACCCGCGTTCGGCGGCCATCAATACCGAAGCGGGCATCTACGTGGAGAGCCCGGAAATCGCCGCCAAGGTCATCGACTACATGGACGAGGGCATCGACCCTCACAACGCCTACCGGGTATCGCTCGATGATCAGGGCGACCTGAAGTGGACCATTGAGCTGGGTGATGAGGTCATTGAGTACGAAAAAGACCCCAAGAGCAGCTGGTGGCAGCGGCTCGTGGCCTGGTTCATTCAGATCCTGCCGGTAGAACACCAGCTCTAGGTCGGCGGTCAGTCGTGCTGACAGGGCGCCTCGGTACGTGACGGCGCGCCCCCGAAAATTATTCCATTGCCATGCGGCTAAAGGATGGCGTCAGGTTTTACTCGGCGGCGGGGCTTTCCTCGCGGGGGGGCACTACGGCGGGCCGGCCCACGGCTATCGGATTGCAGTTCTTTATGGTCACTCTGCCCTCCAGCACGCTGCCCTTCGAGTACTCGGAGAAGATGCACTCGTTGGTCGCGGGATCGTAGTTTTCCACCCAGAGGTTGTCCGCTTTCCAGGTCGCGGCGATGTGCAGCTGACCGGCCGGTACACGGATCGCCATGACGCCCCCATAGCGTTTGACGAACATCTGCTGAAAATAGAAGTAGAAGGCCAGGAAACCGGCCAACAGGACGACGGCGGCGGCGATGGATGCGCCCTTCCAGCTGCCCATACGTCCGCCGAATACGTAAACCAGCCCGAAGGCCAACCCGATGATGAGGGCCCAGTAGAGATACGTGATCACGTCTTCACCCCAAGAATCCGTGCCGGCGCTGGACCATCAAAACTCCGAAGTGACGTCGATGCGCGACGCGAAACAGTAGCCGTTGTGCTGCTTCGAATCATCGACCACGACCAGAACCCTCATGCCGGTGGCCAGGGCGAGCTGGGCCTGGTCGAGCATGCGATAGGCCCGGACGGGGTCCGTATACGTCCCGTCGCAGCTGAATGTGACCCAGTTGCCTCGGCACGCGGGCAACAGCCCCTCCAGGCGCCGGCCCAGCTGGGCCATGCAGCCGCCATAGGCGGTGTCGCCGGAGACCAGGGTCTTGATCACAGACGTCTCCACGTTGGCCGTGTCGGCGCCGGCCCCGGTGACGAACAGCATGGCCGCTGCTCCCAAAGCACTCAGCAATCCGCTTCGTCGTTTCATCGATAGCCTCCAATCAGGGATCCGACCATTACCGGCCGTGTTGTCCCGGGCAAGCTGCCCGCGCGACGCGGGAACAGCACCAGTTTCAGAATCTGCCGCATCACTGCGGGCGTGCCGGGATCTTCCGCCACACCTGCCCGCCACTCAGCTCGTAGAGCACCGTGGGGACCTTTATGCCGGTATCGCGCCAGGCCTGGACGGTGACGTTGTCGAGAAAGACCTCGTCCTGGCCGCCGAGTCCGGGCGCGCTCCGGAATCGGATCCACGTGTCCGCGCCCGCATATTCGCTGATGTCGTAGTAGTCGCCACGATGCTGACCGTAGTCGTCGCCGTCGCCCGCGAACCGGTCCAGCTCGATCCAGGTTGCGCCGGCGTCCGGGGAGACCTCGAAGGCCACATAGTCGCCGGCCCGGTCGAGATTCTTCCGGCGCCAGGTGAACGACACCCAGGCCCGGTCCATGTCGGGCAAGGGAATGGCGCGGCCGATCTCCCGGGCATTGTCCCGCACCCGCAACCGCTCGCCTTCCACCCGGACGTCTCCGCCCGTGGCCGTGCCGTCGTCATTGACTTCGATCCAGCAGGCTTCCCAGGGCGTGAGGTCCTCGTTGCAATAGTCCCTCGCATTAAATTCGTCCACGTACATCGTCGTCGCGTGCTCGGTGCCGAACACGTTGCCCTGGAGCATGAAGCCCTTCCAGATTTCCCCGGCGAGAAAAGACTGCCCGGCACGGCTGGGGTGATAACAATCGAACCGTGAAATGTGGAACGGCTGCATCTGTTCGCTGGCCTCAAAAACCCGGTCCGTGAACAGCACCCGGATCCCGTTTCGGCCGCTGTACTGGCGGGCTTTTCTGGCCATGAGCTCGTTCAGCTCGATCACGTAGGCCAGGGCTTCGTCGCGATCTTTCGCCGTCGAGCGACTGTTGAGCACCTTACCGCAGGGCCCCTCCTCGACGCCCTCGCTGTCCAGCCACTGTTCCAGCAAGAGTTCAACGAGAAGATCCTTTGCTTCCTCGCCGCCCTCGAGTAATCCGCAGACCGTGTTGTCGAAGAAGTGGTCGCAGGCATCCGCCGCCGCCCCGTCCTTGACCTTGTTGCTGTCCAGATCCCAGGTGGCCTGGCAGCTTTCGAACACGTAGTTGTGATCGCGACCGGACATGAGCTCGGCAAGCCGCGTCACATTGGGAACGCCGGTCCAGTAGATGGTGCCGTCCGCGGGCAGCATGTCGGTGAGGTGCAGCAGGGTGGCATCGATGTGGGCCTCGGCGACAGTCAGGTCGCCGGCGTAGTCATGACCGCGGGCCTGACAGACGTCGTTCGCTCCGAGACCGATGAACACGGTACCCACGTCCGGGTCGGTCGTAATCTTCCGGGCCTGGTCCAGAGCATCCTTCCACTCCTCGCCGTCGTCGGACTCATCCACGACGCGATCGGCCGTGAAGCCGAGCAGCGAAGCAATGGACCAGGACTCCTGGCCCGTCGCATGACTCCACTCCCGGGTCTGTAGCCCGCCGAGATTCTCCACGCACTGGACGATGTCGCTTCGGCCGCACATGTCGCTGGTGTGGGTTGCCGAGGCGATGCTATCGCCAATCACGCCCAGCTTGCCGGTGGGCGGCGCCTGCGCCGGGGCCGGACCGGCGACTGCCAGCAGACCCAGGACCAGGACCGGCAAGCCCCGGCCGCCAGGCCAGCGTGGTTTCGGACGAGTCGTCCGCATACAGGGCATGCATGGGCTCCGGCAGAACGTTGCGACAACCGGACTCTACTCCGTCGGATCGGTTCCGGGCAATGTGGCCGCCGATGGCGTGCAAGAACGCCCACGGGGAAATCAGTCCAGGTCGCATGCCATCCATGCCGCCATGCGAGTGAATACACGGGTCGGGACTCACTGCCATAAAGAGGTTGCGCGGCGATTGGCCCGGCCGGTTCAGGCCGAATCCGGTAAGGTATTGCTGCAGGGGGCAGACCGAACAACGACAAGAGCATGCTGAGCTGAATATCTTCGCTGAACTCAAACGTCGCCACGTGTTCCGGGTCGCGATCACGTACGTCGTGGTCGCCTGGCTGGTCCTGCAGGTGGCCGACGTGATTTTCAACAACATCGGAGCCCCGCTCTGGGTGTTTCGGGTCATCATGCTGCTCGTGGCTATCGGGTTTCCCCTGGCGCTCGTTCTGGCCTGGGCCTTCGACCGGACCCCTGAGGGCCTGAAGCGGACAGGGCCGCCTGAAGCGGTCTCCGACGCGGCCCCGGAGGCAAAAACCCCTCCCGGCCCCGAGACTGACACCGCCGCCGAGCCGGCGGCGGTGTTGCCCGCCCCGGCGGTTCCCGCGAGTGCCTCGGTGGCGGTGCTGCCGTTCGTCAACATGAGCGGCAACCCCGAGAACGAGTACTTCTCCGACGGGCTGTCCGAGGAACTCCTGAACATGCTGGCGAAAGTCAGCGGTCTGAAAGTGGCCGCCCGCACATCATCATTTCACTTCAAGGGGCGCACCGGCGACGTGGCCGAGATCGCACGGACCCTCGGCGTGGCGGCCGTGCTGGAAGGCAGCGTTCGCCAGTCCGGGGCGCGGGTCCGGATCACGACCCAGCTGATCAACGCCGGCGACGGCTATCACCTGTGGTCGGAAACCTTCGACCGGGAACTGGACGATATCTTTGCGGTGCAGGACGAGATTGCCACCGCGGTGGTTGATGCACTGAAGGTAAAGCTGCTGGGCCGCGATGGGGCCCGGATCGAGGCCGGCGGCACCAACAGCCCGGAGGCCTTCAAGGCCTATCTCAAGGGCAAGCACTACCGGAACCGGGGTTCCGACGAGAAGGCGCTCAGAAAGGCCGTCGCCGCCTATCGGCAGGCCATCGAGATGGATCCTGGCTACGCGCGGGCCTACGCCGGCCTGGCTTTCGCGCTCGACAGTCTTGCCACCAACAATTTCGCGGACCTCGACCAGGTAGTGGACAAAGCCGAGGAAGCCGCCCTACGGTCCATCGAGCTGGCGCCGGAGCTGGCGGGCGGCCACCAGGTGCTGTCCAATCTGGCCCTGGCCTACAAGCTCGACAAGGGAGCCGCGCTGGATGCCATCGAAACCGCCATGCGCCTGGACCCGGGCAACGTTCGGGTCCTGATCCAGCACGCCCAGGTGTGCTTCAGCATCGGCGACATCGAGACGAGCCTCGCGTCGGCAAGACTCGCTCAGGAACTCGATCCGGTCTCGACGTTTGCGACGCACTCGCTGGGCTACGCGCTGTATTTTGCGCGCCGCTACGAGGAGGCCATGCCGATGTTCCGGCATGCGCTGGAACTCGATCCGCACTACCCACGGCCCCACTACGGGATCGCTATGTGCCAGTACATGCTGGGGGACGTCCGATCGGCGGCCACCGAAGTGGCTATTGAACCGCTGGACTGGATGCGGTTTTCCGGCCTGGCCATCATCGAGCAGAAGCTGGGCAATACGGCGGAGGCCGAAGCCGCGATGGCGTCTCTGATCGAGGGATACCGGGACAACGGCCTGTATCAGCAAGCACAGGTGCATGCGCAATGGGGCGACATTGATGCGTCCATCGAGGCCTTGGACCGGGCCCGGGATATCGGTGACCCGGGGGTCAGCCAGGTCGTCGTGGACCCGCTACTGGACCCGCTTCGCGACGACCCGCGGTTCGCGCAGCTGATGTCGATTGTCGGGTTTTCGAAGTAGCGAGATCCCGACCCGCCACGCCGGCGACTCGGACCTCCACGGCAAGCAGCATCGTCAAGACGCTCGGGCGCGGCGACTCTGTCCTCAAAAGGGCCGGGAAAGCGGCAGAGGCGTCGTGAGCGACGGGACGGACCGCCGATTCGGATAAGCCCGACGTCCGCAGGGCACGACTGCTCAATGCAGCGCTATTTGAGGAGACCCATGAGCATGCTTCTCTCGGCGCTGCCGCCGGCATCACCGATGAACTGCCCGACCTGCTTGTACATGTCCTGAGCGGTCGCGGGAGAAATGCCGAGGGAGTCCATCGTGGAGTTGAGACCGGCAACGTCGGTCAGCGGGCCGGAGAGCACCCCGGCATCCTGGGCAAATTTGAGGTATTCGCTGGCATTCGGCAGGTAGCCGGCCAGCGACAGAAAGTCGCTCGTGGGCAGGGTATTCTTCGCCAGGGACATCATCGACCCAAGACCGCCCGCGGCCTGCCCGGCGCTCAGACCCAGGCCACTGGTCAGGCTCGAAACCAGGGCGTCGTTTCCGAACATGTCCGCCGCGGACTTCATGAGATCCGTGGTCGAGCATCCGGAGGTCATCATCAGACCGCCAAGCGCCGCTGCAGCGAGAAGTTTCTTGAACATGGCACATTTCTCCGGGAGCAAAGCCGTTTGATAGACAGGCCGGGGGCGTGGACCTGCCGTGAAAACCGATAGGGTACAGGCGCACCCGCGGCGCAACGACAGTATAGGGTTGCGATCATGGCGGAACCTGTCATTCAGGCGACGAACGACGCGGGACAAGGAAGCGGGTACTGGCAAGAAAACCCCAAAGCGAGTGATCTGGGTGCGAATCACCCGGTCTGCGGCTCCAAGGGCAGACGGAACGCGGCGCCAGCGAACGAACCCGGCCAGCGGCCCGTGGCATGACCGCGGTAACGCCATGATCCCGTACACTTCCGCCAACCAGACGAATCCCGGCCTGGCCGATCGTCAAGCCAACCCACTATCCCTGGCGCCCGGGTGTACGCGACGCGCTGGGGCCAGGGAGGAAGGAGTCCGCGGCGCATGGCGGATAGACAGTCACCGGACGTGATCATCATCGGCGCGGGCGCCAGCGGGCTCATGTGCGCCATTCATGCAGGTTATCGCGGTCTGCGTGTGCTGGTCCTGGAGAAAGGCCCGAAGGCCGGTCTGAAAATCCTGGTCTCGGGCGGCGGCCGCTGCAACTTTACCAACATATTCGCCGACCCCCGCAAGCAGTTCCTCTCGCGCAACCCCCGTTTCTGTATCTCGGCCATGAGCCGGTACGCGCCGGCGGATTTCATCGCCATGGTCGAGGCTCACGGGATCGCCTATCACGAGAAGACCCTGGGCCAGTTGTTCTGCGACGAGACGTCCCGGGATATCGTTGCCATGCTGCTCGAACAGTGCAACGCGGCCGGCGTCGACGTCCGTCTGCATCAGGAGGTCAGTGCCGTCACGCCGAACGAAGCCGGCGGATTCGAGGTCGTCACGGGCGACAGGACCTACACGGCCGGCAAGGTAGTCATCGCCTCCGGTGGCCTGTCCCTGCCAAAGATCGCGAGCGACCTGGCGTTTCGAACCGCGAACCGGCTGGGCCTCGAAGTGGTCCCGCCCCGCGCCGCGCTGGTCCCGCTGACCTGGAACTCCGACGACAAGCCCGTTTACGAGAGCCTCTCCGGAGTATCCCTGGACGCGGAGGCCTCATGCGGTGACGCGAGTTTCCGGGAGAGTATCCTCTTCACTCACAGGGGCATGAGCGGGCCCGCCATGCTGCAGATCTCCTCGTTCTGGCGGGAGGGCAAGTCCGTGCACATCGACCTCCTGCCCGACTGCGACGCGGCGGCCTGGCTGGTCAGCGAGCAGGAGAAAAACCCGCAGCAGCGCATCGCATCGCTTCTGAAGAAACGGTTGCCGAACCGGCTGGTGGAAACGCTTGCGGGGGGCTGGTTCCCGGATACGAAGACCGGCTCCGTTTCGCCCGGCGAGATCGCCGATGTGGGTGCACGACTCAACCAATGGGTGTTCAGGCCGGGGGGAAGCGAAGGTTATCGCACCGCCGAAGTCACCCTTGGCGGCATCGACACGAAGGAAGTCTCCTCCAAGACCTTTGAAGTCGGAAAGCACCCCGGCCTCTATGCGATTGGAGAAGCTCTCGACGTGACCGGCTGGCTGGGAGGCTACAACTTTCAGTGGGCCTGGGCATCCGGCTGGTGCTGCGCGCAGCATCTGTAGCACGCGCCCGGCAGCCGCTAGTCCGGCCCCCCGTTCACCTGCCGTTCGTACTCCGCCTCGTCGTAGTGGCCTTGCGATTGCGCAATCAGGCCACCGGAGCCGAAAGACCAGACTTCATATCCGCTGAGACAGACGGCGCGCCCGGTACCCCCAGGCCCGGTGTTGGTGCCCGTCCAGGTCCAGTGAAAGATTGCGTCCCCGTTGTCCCGGACGACCGTATCCATTTTCACGATCATGTCCGGGAATGCCGTCATGAATTCTGCGGCTTTGGCGGCAATCGCCGGGCGACCCCGGGCGGGCTCACCGGCATTGACGGCTAGAGATCCGTCTGGCTCGTAAAACGACGCCAGCGTATCGGGGTCCTGTCCGCTCCAGGCCGCCGCATAACGGGCTGCGAAATCGGACAACTCCGGCCGTTTCATAGTGGAACCCTCCCCGTTATCAGGCGCCTGGGAATCCGCCAGCCCGGCGGTATGCTGGCATCCCGGTCGGGGCCCGGCCCACCGGGATAGTGTCGGATATTCTTACAACCCGACCATGCCTCCGAATCCCATGCCACGACTCAAGCATATGATTTTTCTTCTCTTTATGTCGAATGGCCCGGGGCTTGCTAGTCATATTGACCGAAACCCCTGGCAGCGAGAACCGCCTTCGTGAAGCCTTCAACGCTTGCGACCCGGGACACCCGGTCTATCAGGACGGGCATGGCCTGGCTCCTTGGCCTGGTCGTGGCCGGCGGTGGCTTGTATGCGGTGAATTCGCTGACGGAACAATCCGCCGCCGTCACGCTGGCCGAGTTCTTTGCCAACCACGTTGCCACGCCGGCCAGGGATCTCCTGCACGGCATCATTCTGACCAAACAATTTGCGTTCTTCTTCACGCTGACCGCGCTGTTGGCCGTCGTCCTTCCGGCAACCCGCAAGGAACGGTTTTTCAGCAAGAGCCTGCTGCAGGATTTTATCTGGTTCGTCTATCAGCACATGTTCCTCTGGATCATGGTCGGAACCTACGTGACCTGGATGAAAGCGGGGTTCGACAATCATTTTTCCCATCTGGCCATCGACACGCTGCAGACCTGGCCCCTGTGGGCCAAGCTGGTCTTCGGTCTGCTGCTCGTCGATCTGCTCGACTGGGCGCAGCACATGCTCATGCACAAGGTTCCCGTGCTGTGGAAATTTCACAAGGTCCACCACTCCCAGCGGGAGATCAATTTCTTCACCAACTACCGGACCCACGTCATTGACGACCTGACGTTCAACTTCGTGTCCGTGCTCCCGTTTGTCTTCCTGTCCTTCGAGATTCCGCAGATCTGGGTGATTCTGGTCATTCAGAAATGGCACCCGCTGCTGATCCACGCAAACATTCGAACCAACCTGGGTCCACTGAAATACGTCCTGGTTACGCCCCAGTCCCATCGTGTGCATCATTCGCTGCAGCCCGAACACCACGACAAGAATTACGGCTGTGTTTTCGCCATCTGGGATCAGATGTTCGGCACCCAGGTCCGCGACTATGATGTTTATCCGGAAACCGGCATCAACGAATACTTTCCGCTCGAGCAGGACTACAAATGGTGGCAGATGCCGTTCCTGCCCATTCTCCAGAACCTTTATCCGTTCAAGGAAATCGGCCAGCAGATCGTGGGGAAGAGGCCACCCGAACCCGAAGCGCAACGCTAGCGGAAAGCCTGCCAGGCCTATTCTGAACCGTCCTGGACGTTGCTCTGAACCGAGGGTGTTGGCCGCCCGACCGGGCTCCGTCAGGGCCCGCCCGCTGCCTTTCGCATGGCCGGGTAGTCGATCACTTTCGGGGGCGGCCAGTCGGCACCGGCCTCCTCGATTCGGCGGGCAAACTCCGGGGTTTCGGACAGGTCGAAGGGTGCGCCGCAAAGACACTCCAGCACAACAGCCGACAACATGAGCGGTCCGCCCGGCAAACCGTCATACCAGGCAGCGGTCTGGTTGGCGGTCTCCCGATCGCCCACGATGGCGGCAAACAGCAGGGTCAGGTACTTTTCCTGCCACGGGCCGCCCGCGGCGACGATGCCGTTCACCATCGAGCGTGCCGCCTCCACATCGCCGCTCGCCGCTGATGCCATGGCGACGGCGTTGTCATGCGACCATGACTTCGAGGCCTCCGCGGTTTCGAGGGCCTCTTCGAGCCGCCCCTCGGCAATAAGGGCCTTGACTTCGAGCCCCTCGAGAAACGGATGGTTGGGTGCGATCGCGAAGCCCCTGGAGACGGCATCACGCGCCTCCGCCGGCCGCTCCAGCCACAACAGGTTGGTGGCCGCCATGTAGTAGTTGTAAAAGTTGAGGGGATCACACTCGATCATGGCCCGAGACCGTTTCAGCAAAGCCTGGGCCATACCGAAGAACGGCGCCACTTCTACCCACCCTCCCTCGTCACAACTGGTTTCGGCGAGGGCCTCCTCCAGGCGCCTCGGGACATCTCTCCAGTTTGACGACGTCAACGCCCGATCGACCTCCATGAGCGCCCGTGCCTGCGGATTACGCGCATATCGAACCGCGTTGGCCAGGTCGTCGGCATGACGGGCGGCCGCCTCGGCCCGCTCCTGGGGGGTAGGCCCGATCATGGTCATGATGTGGGCCGGGTAATCGCTGCGCATGTGGTAGGCAGCGGCGAATTTCGGCTCCAGTTCGATCGCACGCGTATAAAGCTCGGCCGACTCCCGAAGCATATCCATGCCGATCCGGTTTGCGTGCGCATCGAAAAACATCCGGGTTGCGCGCTGATAGTAGATAAAGGCCTCGACATCACGAACACCGACGTCGCGCATACGCTTGCGCTGGCGTTCGTCCATTACCACACCGAGCGCTTCGGTCACGCTCTCGGCGATATCCGTCTGGACCTCGAAGACATCCTCCAGGGTCCGGTCGTAGGTCTCCGACCAGAGATGGTAGCCGTCGGCCGCCCGGATGAGCTGAGCAGTGACCCGTGCCCGGTCGCCGGCCCGCCGGACGCTGCCTTCGAGCACGTGGGCCACGTTCAGGGCCGCGGCCACTTCACGGATATCGAGGTTGCGGCCCTTGAACTGGAACGACGAAGTCCGGGCAGTCACGCGCAGATCCGGAACGTCCGCCAGAAAATTGAGAATCTCTTCGGACAAGCCGTCGGCGAAGTACTCGTTCTCCTCGTCTTTGCTCATGTTGGCGAACGGCAACACGGCCCTGGACTGACTCGGCGGCGCCGGGACCGTCGGAGTCGTGGCCGCAACGCCGGGTTCCGCCTCCGGATCCGACGCAGGGTCCACCGCGCTGGCCTCAATCGGACTTCCGGGCGGCTCGCCCGAACTCACGCCGGACTCGGGTATTAGCCGATCGGCGGCCACCGCCATGATGGCAACGATCAGAAGCACGGCAATCAGCGTATCGAGCCTGCGGCCGGTGGTTTCCGTCGTGGGCTGGCTGCGATCGATATCCTTCTCGCGCCTGAGGCCGTCCGGCGTGAACTCATAAACCCAGGAGAACATGAGCACGAGGGGAAGTCCCAGCATCAGGAGCACGAGAACCAGCCGCAGCCAGGTGGCCGGCAGTCCCATCAGGTCGAACAGGAGGTCGGCGACCTGGAGGATCAGCCAGCCGGAGACGACATACAGAATGCCTGTCTTGACGACCTTCCGGCGTTTGAGCTCTTGGAAAAAGGACATCGTGTAGCTCTTCTATGGACTACGGCGAAGTGTACCCGCTCCCTTACCCGACGCCGCGACACAGAGAGGACTCCCGGGCATCAAGCCGGAACGGACCGCCGTGCGGATCGTCAGGCGAAACGAAAGGACCTGACAAACGGGAGCTCGCGAACCCGCTGTCCGGTGGCCGCGAAAATCGCGTTGCCCAGTGCGGGCGCCGCCGCGGGCGTCCCGGCCTCACCGACACCGAAAATCCGTTTGCCGCTTTCGTGGATTTCCACCTCGACCGAGGGCGCCTGGTGGATACGCAGCAGCGGATAGGCGTCGAAGTTGCGTTGATCGACCGCCCCGTCGGTGACGGTGATTTCTCCGTAAATCGCTGAGCTGAGACCGAACAGCAAAGCACCCTGCACCTGAGCCTCGATGTTGCGCCGATCCAGCGCAACGCCGACATCCACCGCGGCCCAGGCCTTCTCCAGGCTGATGCGGTCGTCCGCGAGACGGATTTCGATAACCTGCGCGGTTGCCTGCCCGGAGGCCAGCGCGAAGGCCACGCCCCGGGCGTGCCCCGCAGGCAGCGGCCCCCCCCAGCCCGACATCGCGGCAACGCTCTCGAGCACCTTGCGACCGGGTCCGTGCTTCATGAGGGCCAGGCGCATTTCGAGGGGATCCTGTCCCGCCGCCTGGGCCAGCTCGTCCATGATGCTTTCGTGGAAGAAACAGTTCTGGGACTCACCCACCGAACGCCACCAGCCAACCGGCAGGAGATCGTCCGGCCGATAAGCCGTAACCCGGTAGTGGGGCAGGAGGTACGGCTGTTCCTTTGCGCCCATTGTGATGGACACGTCCTTTTTCGGAATGCTCGCGCGGGCCTCGCCCGTGATGCGGTGCCGCCGCCGGTTGCCGGAAACAAACAGCGACGGGGCAGAAAGATCCAGGTCCAGGGCCACCGGCCCGCCGTCAGCCACCCTGGCGCGGAATCGCGCGGACGCCATGGGCCGGTAGGCGTCGTGGGTGAGGTCTTCCTCCCGCGTGTAGGTCACGCGCACCGGCCGACCGGCCAGCGCCCTGGCCGCGCGCACCGCCGCCTCCACGTCGTCCATCTCGAAGCGCCGCCCGAAGCCGCCGCCCATATACGTGGTATGCACCCGCACCGCCTTCCGGGAGAGCCCCGTCAGGTTCGCTCCCACCAGCGCGGCCAGCGTCGGGAACTGGTTGCCGGCCCAGATATCCAGGCGCCCGTCCCGCAGCCACGCCGTGGCGCTCATGGGCTCCATGGTGGCGTGGGCCAGGTAAGGTACACGGTAGGTCCCCTCGATCACGCCCGGACCCCGGAGCACCGCCTCCACGTCACCGCGATCCCGTGGCCGGTAGTAGAGCGGCTGGTCGAAGGCCTGATCGATCCGTTGCCGATGCCCCTCGGAGGTGTCGGGATATGGCGCGGGGCCCCACTGGAACTCGATCTGGTCAGCCGCCCGCATCGCATACCAGGTGTTCGTGGCCACCACGATCACGCCGTTGTCCATCGGCACGACGCCTTCTACACCGGGCATCGCCTCCGCCCTCGTGGCATCGAAATCGAGCATTTCGCCGCCCAGCCTCGGGGACCGACGCACCGTTGCATACAAGAGATCCGGCAGCTCGACGTCGATGGCGTATTGCGCCGTGCCGGTGCATTTGCTCACCATGTCAACCCGGGGCAGCGAGGTGCCCAGGATGCGCCAGTCCTCGCGGGGCTTCAGCGGCGGATCCTCCGGCGGTTCCAGCTTCGCGGCGGCCTCGGCCAGATCGGCATAGGCCAGCCGTTCTCCGCCGGCCGCGATCACTTCGCCGGCTTCCGTTTCCAGCGTTTCGGCCGCCACGCCCCACCAATCGGCGGCGGCCTGGATCAGCATGAGGCGTGCCGCCGCCCCGGCGAGACGCATCTTCACATAGGCATCCCGTATCGAGGTCTGGCCGCCAGTGGCCTGCTCGGGCCGGTAGCGCAGCCGCCGCCAGAACGGCCGCGCCCCGTACAGGACGTGGTTGGCATAGAGGTCGGAAGCAGTTCCGTGTTCCACCCGCACGCTCTCGAACGCCACGTCGAGTTCCTCGGCCACCAACGCCGCCAGCGTCGTGTGGATGCCCTGGCCCATTTCGGCCCTCGGCGTGATGATCGTGATGCCCGATTTATCGATGATCACGTACGGGGTCAGGGCGGACTGACCCGGATTCAGCTCGACAGCCGCCGGTTCCTGGTTCGCCTGGTGGAGCCTGAACCCCACGGCAAGGCCGCCGGCCACGGCGGCCGACCCGATGAGAAAACCGCGGCGGGTGGTCATCGAACGCGCCTCACGAGGCCTTGAGGCGTTCGGCGGCGGACTTTACGGCCTGGCGAATGCGCACGTAAGTGCCGCAGCGGCACAAGTGCGCCGACAGGGCCTGGTCAATGTCCGCGTCGGAGGGTGACCTGTTGCGGGTCAACAGCGCAACGGCGCTGACGATCTGGCCCGGCTGGCAATAGCCGCACTGGGCTACCTGGGCCTCGATCCAGGCCGCCTGCACCGCATGAAGCGCCTCGGGCGTACCGATGCCCTCGATGGTCGTCACCTCCCCGGATACAGACCCGACCCGGGTCAGGCAGGCGCGCCGTGCAACACCGTCGATCAACACGCTGCAGGCCCCGCAGGCGCCGATGCCACAGCCATACTTGGTTCCAGTCAGTGCCAGTTCATCGCGCAGCACCCACAGCAGGGGCATCTCCGGATCCGCATCCACCTCGTGGTCGGCGCCGTTTACCTTAAGCTGGATCATGAATTACGTTCCTGCTCGCACGAAAAACGATCATGGTGTGACAGTTTGCCTGTTTCGACCGCAGCCGGCGTCGCAGTTTCAGCCATGGATGCACCCCGGACAGCCGATTCTCGACATTCGGCTGCCGATGTCACACGATGGCGAGCGGCCGGAACAGGGACCCGGACCGCCTCCGCCATGGCATCCGTTCCCTGCAGGCGGCTGGCTTTTCCGGGTTCAGACAGGATGCCTCAATAGTGAACACCAGACCGACTCACAAGTGGCTGGCCGCCGCCGTCACGACCGTGCTCTTGCTTATCCCGGTCAGTTGGGCGCTTGCCGAGGAACTCTTTGATGTCGTGATCCTCAACGGCCGGGTCATGGATCCGGAAACCGGGCTCGACGCCGTCCGCAGCGTCGGTATCCGCGGAGGCACGGTGGCGGTGATTGCAGAAGGTCCGCTGGAGGGCACCACGGAGATCGACGCCACCGGCCTGGTCGTGGCCCCCGGCTTTGTCGATCTTCACGCCCACGGCCAGTGCGCGCGGTCCAACGAGTTTCAGGCCATGGATGGCGTGACCACGGCACTGGAACTCGAACTCGGCGTGCCGGACATCAAGAGGTTCCTCGCCGCGCGCCAGGGCAATGCCATTATCCACTTCGGTGCGACCATTTCTCACGGGGTCCTGCGCACGTGGGCTATGCCCGAACACGAACAAACTGTGGACGGCGTGGTGGCGGAATTCGGCACCACGGGCGATGACTGCCGCGATGTATTCCGGGCGTTCGGCGGTGGCGTCAATCCCGGCGGCGAGTCCGCGCTGGAGCCGACGCGGTATTCCGCGCTCGAAGAGCGAATCGACCAGGGCCTCCGGAACGGTGCCCTCGGCATCGGCATGCCGCACCAGCTCTATCCCGGCGTCACCTACGACGAGATTTTCCGTGTTTTTCAGCTGGCAGGCTCCCGACAGGCACCGATCTACACCCACGTGCGGTCTTCCGGCGTGAGCGGAATCCAGGAAGTGCTGGCCAACGCCGCCGCCACTGGCGCGCCCCTGCACATCCTGCACATTAACAGCTCCAGCCTGTGGAATTACCAAACCAACGTCGACATGGTACTCGGCGCCCGGGACCGCGGCGTGGACGTCACCGCGGAGGTCTATCCATACACCGCCGCGTCCACCGGTATCGGCACGGCCATGTTCGCCGACGGCTGGCAGGAACGGATGGGAATCAGCTACGAAGACATCCAGTGGCAGGACACCGGCGAGCGGCTCACGGCGGAATCCTTCGACCAATACCGGGCGAAGGGCGGCCTGGTCATCATTCACCTGATGAAGCCGGAATGGATCAGGGCCCAGATCGCCAACCCCCGAATCATCGTGGCCTCCGACGGCATGCCCTACGCGCCGGGCGCCCATCCACGCAGCGCCGGCACCTTCTCGCGTTTTCTGGGCCGCTACGTCCGCGACGAGGGTGTTCTGCCTCTCATGAGTGCCCTGGAAAAAATCACGCTGCAGCCCGCCGAGCGTGTCGCCACATTCTCCCCGCAGATGAAACGCAAGGGCCGGGTGCAGCGCGGCAGCGACGCCGACCTGACGGTATTCGACCCGGACACCATTATCGACACCGCCGATTTCGACGGCGAGCTGTCCTACTCCAAGGGCGTCGAGCACGTGCTGGTCAACGGCACATTCGTGGTTCGCGACGGAGCCCTCGTGGAAGGCGCCAGGCCCGGGCTCGCCATCGTCAGCGGCGACCCCTCCCACTAGCGATTCCGGGCCCGGGCCGCCTCGCGCCGGCCTCGACCAATGGCCAAGGGCGGCGGCGCGGCTCTCGTACTAAGATTCCACGGAAGACCGTTGGGGCCGTGCGCCAGGCGCCCGGCCCCCTCGGAACCAGGAGGAGCGTCAATGCAGCGATCACTACACATCGATCCCGACAAGTGCACCGGCTGTCTGCAGTGCGAGATGGCCTGCTCGTATGAAAACGAGGGGGTATTCAACCCCGCGAAATCGCGGATCAAGGTCTTCACCTTCCACCACGAGGGCCGCTTCGTCCCCTACACCTGCACCCAGTGCGACGAAGCCTGGTGCATGAAGGCCTGCCCGGTCGACGCCATTGTCTACAACGCCGAAACCGGCTCCATGGACGTCCTCGATGCGACCTGCGTGGGCTGCAAGGTGTGCACGATCGCCTGCCCCTTCGGCACGGTGAATTACAACGTGGACACCGGCAAGGTCATCAAGTGCGACCTGTGCGGCGGCGATCCCAAGTGCGCCGAGGCCTGCCCCACGCAGGCCATTACCTACATCGATGCGGGTTCGACCGGCCTTGAGCGCATGCGCGACTGGGCGGCCAGGACCGACAGCGGCAACCGGGCCAACCCGTAACCTTCGGAGGCAAGATCATGGCGTGGACCGAGAGAATCCTTCGAGTCGACCTCACCAGCGGAACGATCGCGGCAGAACCCCTGAACATGGAATGGGCGCAGGACTACCTGGGCCAGCGGGGTCTTGCCACGCGCTATCTCGTAGACGAGGTGGACCCGGCATGCGATGCGCTGGGACCGGACAACAAGCTGATCATGGCGACCGGCCCGCTGACCGGCACCGTGGCCTCCACCGGGGGGCGTTACTCGGTCATCACCAAGAGTCCGCTGACCGGCGCGGTGGCCTGCTCGAATTCCGGCGGCTTCATCGGCGCCGAAATGAAGAACGCCGGCTGGGACATGATTATCTTCGAGGGCAGGGCACCCTCGCCGGTGTATCTCTACGTGGAGAACGACGAGGCGGCACTGCTCCCGGCCCAAGACCTCTGGGGCCAGTCCGTCTGGGCCACGGACGAGCTCCTGCATCGCAAGCACCAGGATCCGCAGCTGCGCATCGCAGCCGTGGGCCGTTCCGCTGAAGCCGGATGCCTTTACGCCTGCATCATCAACGACCTGCACCGGGCAGCGGGACGCTCGGGCGTGGGTACCGTCATGGCCTCGAAGAACCTCAAGGCCGTGGCCGTCCGCGGGACCCGCGGCGTCGGCAACATCAAGGATTTCCCGCGCTTCATGAAGGTGACGGCCGAGCAGAAGCAGGTGCTCGCCGAAAACGCGGTCACCGGAGAAGGACTGCCCACCTATGGCACGCAGGTGCTGATGAACGTCATCAACGAGGTGGGCGCCCTGCCGACCCGAAACGCCCGGGACGTGCAGTTCGAGGACGCGGAAAAGATTTCCGGGGAAGCGATGCACGAGCCGCGCAAGAGCGACGGCAAGCCCAACCTGACGACGAACGCCGCCTGCTTCGGCTGCACGATTGCCTGCGGAAGGATTTCCACCATCGACCAGGGCCACTTCACGGTAAAGAACAAGCCGGAATACTGGGGCAACTCCGGAGGTCTGGAGTACGAGGCTGCCTGGGCCATGGGCTCCGATACCGGCGTGGGCGACCTCGATGCCGTGACCTATGTGAACTTCGTCTGTAACGAAGACGGCTACGATCCCATCACCTTCGGCGCCACTGTGGCCGCGGCCATGGAGCTTTACGAGATGGGCGCCATCGACGACGAGATCACCGGCGGGCTCGAGCTGAAATTCGGCTCCGCCGACGCCCTCGCCCGGGCAGCCGAACTGGTCGCGTCGGGTGAAGGCTTCGGCAAGGACCTGGGACTCGGTTCGAAACGCCTGTGCGAGAAATACGGCCATCCGGAGCTGTCGATGACGGTCAAGGGCCAGGAGTTCCCGGCCTACGATCCGCGCGGCATCCAGGGCATGGG
>JARFQW010000069.1 GCA_029287575.1 Gammaproteobacteria bacterium
AATCCTCACGACCCACGGCCGCGACGCCGCGCTGATCCGTTACCTCGGGGAACTGGGGCACGATGCCGCCCCGCTGGAGACGCCGTGGGGGGGCAGGGACGGCGAGTCCGCCTCCGATGAGTCCGGGGACGCGCCATGAGAGCCTTCTCGGAATTGTTTGCGGCGCTGGACTCGACCACATCCACGCTGGCCAAGATCGCGGCGATGAAGCGCTATCTCGCGGATGCGCCGGCCGCGGATGCCGCCTGGGCCGTGCACTTCCTCTCCGGGGGACGGCTAAAACGCCTGATCGGCGCGGCTCAGCTTCGCCAGTGGCTTCACGAATCCGCCGATCTGCCGCAGTGGCTCGTCGAGGAAAGCTACAGCGCGGTGGGCGATCTGGCGGAGACTGTCGCGCTGCTCGTGCCTTCCGCCGACGCGCCGGGCACGGAGGCGAGCCTGGCCGAGTGGGTGGAGGGTCGCCTGCTGCCGCTGCAGGATGCCGATCCCGAAGAGCGGCGCGCCCGAATCACAGCCTGGTGGCTCGAGCTGCCGCCGGACCAGGTGTTTCTGCTCACCAAGCTGATGACCGGCGCGTTTCGCGTCGGTGTTTCCCAGACCCTGTTGGCACGGGCGGTGGCCGAACTGGCCGATGTGCCAAAGGCGGTCATCCTGCATCGCCTCATGGGGCACTGGCGGCCGTCGGCGGCGTCCTGGACGGCCCTGCTGGATCCGGCCGGCGCCGACGAAGACCGCTCCAGGCCCTATCCGTTCTTCCTGGCGTCGCCCCTGGCCGGCGAGGCATCCGAGCTGGGTGACCCGGGGGACTGGCTGGCCGAGTGGAAATGGGACGGCATCCGTGCCCAGCTCGTGGTCCGCACAGAGCCGTTTGTCTGGACCCGGGGCGAGGAACTGGTGACCCGGCGATATCCCGAGGTCGCCGCTGCCGCGGCCGATCTCGAGGACGGCTGCGTGCTGGACGGCGAACTTCTGGCCTGGCGGGACGGGGTTCTGCCGTTTGCGGAACTTCAGCGCCGGATCGGCAGAAAGTCGGTGGGCAAGAAGCTGCTGGACGAGGTGCCCGTGATCTTCATGGCCTATGACCTGCTGGAGCGTGGCGGCCGCGATCTGCGCGCAGAGCCGCTGTCCGTGCGCCGCGCGGCCCTGACCGAACTCGCTGCGGCCGGGTATCCCGTGCTGCGCTGTTCGCCGGCGGTCGATGGCGCGGGCTGGGACGAGCTCGGCGCGCGCCGCGCGGAGGCCCGGAAGCGGGGCGTGGAGGGGCTCATGCTGAAGGCATGCGGCAGTGCTTATGGCGCCGGCCGCCAGCGGGGCTCCTGGTGGAAGTGGAAGGTCGAGCCCTACACTGTCGATGCCGTCATGATCTACGCCCAGGCGGGCCACGGTCGCCGGGCCAGTCTGTTCACCGACTACACCTTTGCGGTCTGGAAGGGGGCGGATCTCGTGCCCCTGGCGAAGGCCTACTCGGGTCTCGACAACGGTGAGATACGCGAGCTGGATCGCTGGATCCGCAAAAATACCCTCGAGCGTTTCGGTCCCGTGCGTTCGGTGAAGGCGGAACAGGTGTTCGAGCTGGCCTTCGAGGGGATCAATCACTCCGCCCGGCACAAGTCCGGCATTGCCGTGCGCTTTCCGCGAATTCTGCGCTGGCGCAGGGATCTTGCGCCGGGGGATGCCGATCGGCTGGAGGACGTTCGCGGCCTTCTGGAGGCGGGCCGTGGGTAAGGACAAACCTGCAAGGACGGCCGTGGAGTCCTGGTTCGCCGACCAGGGTTGGAGCGTGTTTCCGTTCCAGGCCGAGGCGTGGGACGCATACCGGGCCGGCGAGTCGGGCCTGATTCATTCGCCCACGGGCACCGGGAAATCCCTGGCGGCCTGGCTCGGACCCCTGATGGAAGGCCTCGAGGCGCCCGGCCGTGGGCTACAGGTCCTGTGGATCACGCCGCTCAAAGCGCTGGCAAGGGACACCGAGGAGAACCTGCAGGCGGCAGCCACGGCCCTGGGAAGCCCGTGGCGTGTCGAGGTGCGCACCGGAGATACCCGTCAATCGGCGCGGGCCCGCCATCTCAGGGACCCGCCGGCCGGCCTGATCACGACCCCCGAGAGCCTGTCGCTCATGCTGTCCTACCGGGACTGGCAGCGGCCGCTGGCGCGGGTTCGTGCCGTCATCGTCGACGAGTGGCACGAGCTGCTGGGCAGCAAGCGGGGCGTTCAGCTCGAGCTTTGCCTGGCGCGCCTCCGGACCCTCGCGCCCGGTCTGCGGACCTGGGGACTGTCCGCCACCCTGGGAAACCTGGAGGAGGCCAGGGACGTCTTGTTGGGGGCCGGCGCGCCTGGCCGGCTCATCGAGGGCCGGGTGCCGCGGGAGGTAAGGATACGGGCCCTGCTGCCCGAACAGATTGAGCGATTCCCCTGGTCTGGACACCTCGGTCTCGATCTCCTTCCGCAGGTGATCGAGCGAATCGAGTCGGCGTCCAGCACGCTGTTGTTCACCAATACCCGGGCCCAGGCCGAGCTGTGGCATGAGGCCCTCATTGCCGCGCGCGGGGACTGGATGGAGACGCTCGCCCTGCATCACGGATCGGTGGACCGGCGCCTGCGCGAGCGGATCGAGAACGGCCTGAGAGAGGGCGGGCTGCGCTGCGTGGTAGCCACCTCGAGCCTCGATCTGGGCGTGGATTTCTCGCCGGTGGACCAGGTGATCCAGGTCGGCAGTCCCAAGGGCGTCGCCCGCCTCCTGCAGCGCGCCGGGCGAAGCGGGCACCGGCCGGGGCTGCCCAGCGAGGTGTTCTGCGTACCGGCCCACGCGTTCGAACTCGTGGAGATCGCGGCGGCCAGACGCGCGGCCAGGGCGGGCCGGATCGAACGCCGTGCAGCCCTTACGGGTTGTCTGGACGTGCTGGCCCAGCACCTGGTGACGCTCGCGCTCGGCGCGGGATTCCGGTCCGACGAGGCGCTCGAGGAAGCCCGCAAGACCCATGCGTTCCGCAACCTGGACGAGACCCAGTGGCAATGGGTGATGGATTTTCTCACCCGCGGCGGGCCGGCTCTGAAGGCCTATCCGCAGTTTCACAAGCTCGTTCCCGTCGACGGGCTGTTTCGGGTCACCGACCGGCGGCTGGCGCGCATGCATCGCATGTCGGTGGGCACGATCACCAGCGATGCGTCGATCACGGTGCGCTGGGCCTCCGGGGGGCGCCTGGGTAGCGTCGAGGAGAGCTTCATCGCCCGGCTGAAACCCGGTGACCGCTTTCTGTTCGCGGGCCGGGTGCTCGAACTGGTGCGGGTACGTGACATGGTGGCCTGGGTGCGGAAAGCGGTCGGCGGGGTCCGCATCGTGCCCCGCTGGCAGGGCGGGCGGATGCCGTTGTCCACCGAGCTTGCGGCCAGCGTGGTCGAACTGCTGGGCGGCGCTGGCGGCCAGGAGGCGGAAATTGCCGCGGTCCGGGGGGTCCTCGACCTGCAGGCCCGATGGTCCAGGCTCCCGGCACCCGGAGAGCTGCTGGTCGAGAAAACGGCGACCCGGGAAGGGCACCATCTGTTCGTCTATCCGTTTGCGGGCCGTCTGGTCCACGAGGGACTGGCCACCCTGCTGGCGTGGCGAATCAGCCGGGTGCTGCCGGTCACCTTCACCCTGTCATTCAACGATTACGGGTTCGAGCTGCTGTCGCCGGAGCCGGTTCCCATGGCCTCTTCGGCGCTGGCCTCGTTCCTCGCGCCGGGAGCGCTGGCCACGGACCTGGTCGAATGCATGAATGTCTCCGAAAGCGCCCGGCGCCGTTTTCGCGACATTGCCCGGGTGGCGGGTCTGGTGTTCCAGGGTTATCCGGGCAGCGGCAAAACGACCCGGCAATTGCAGGCGTCCAGCGGTCTCATCTACGACGTGCTGGTAAAGTACGATGCCGAGAATCTGCTTGTCTCCCAGGCGCGACGGGAAGTACTCAGCGACCAGCTCGAGTCGACCCGCCTGGCCCGGACACTCAAGGACATCGAAGGACGCGAAATCATCCTGATGGAAACCGACCGTTTGACCCCTCTGGCCTTCCCCCTCTGGGCTGAACGCCTGCAAAGCCAGGTGATCAGCTCCGAGGACTGGCGGACCCGTGTCCGGCGCGCGGCCCGGAGGCTCGAAAGGGCCGCCGGCAGGGTGGCCGCATGACGCCGGTCGAGCGGGCGGGAGAGTCCCTGGGCCTGATGGCGGAACGTGCCGTATTCTGGCCGCGGCGAAAGACCCTGTTCGTTGCCGACACCCATTTCGGGAAGGACGCCCATTTCCGGCGCTCGGGCATACCGATACCCATGGGGTCCGAGGAGGCGGACCTGGATCGCCTCGGAAGCGCCCTGGACCGCTGCGGAGCGGAACGGCTGGTCATTCTGGGCGACTTTTTTCATGCCAACCCGCATCCCGACGAGCCCTTCATGGCCGCCTTCGCGGCCTGGTGCGAGCGGCGCTCTTCGCTGCACGTGGAAGCGGTCATCGGTAATCACGATCGCCACGGCGGATGCGAGACCCTGGCGGACCGGGTGGCCTGGCGGGACGATCCAGTGATCGATCCACCCTTCGTGCTCCGACACGAACCCGAGGCCTGCGCCGACGGCTATGTTCTGGCCGGACACGTCCATCCGGTGGTCCGCTTCCGGGGGGCCGGCGCGGATCGCTTGCGCCTGCCGGTGTTCTGGTTTGCGGGGCGGGTGGCGGTGCTGCCGTCGTTCGGGTCTTTCACCGGCGGCCACGCGATCCGGCCCGGCCCGGGAGACGGGGTCTACGCGGCCGGCCCCGACGGCGTCCTGCCGGTCTCCGGCACAGCGGAGGTGTGTCTTGCGTAGTCTTGCCCTGATCTTTCTGGTCTGCCTCTGCGCGTTCCCGAGCCACGCGCCAATGGCCGCGGAGACGCGCCAGATCCGGGTTCTTCCCGAAGCCTTTCCGCCCGCGCAGCCGACACGCCGTTTCGAGGCGGTCAGTCCGGACGTGCACGCGGTGGGAAAACTCCAGCGCATCATTGCCCACGACCAAGATACCCTCGTGGACATCGCCCGCCGGTTCGGCCTGGGCTTCGACGAACTTGTCGCTGCCAATCCGGACGTGGATCCGTGGTTGCCGGGAGCAGGTACGGAAATTCTTCTGCCGACCCTCTACATCCTGCCGGATGCCCCGCGCGAGGGCGTCGTTCTGAATATTGCCAGCATGCGCCTGTTCAGCTATTCCGAGCCGGACGCCGCGGGCCGGCAGACCATCGAGTCCTTCGCCGTCGGCATTGGCCGCGTGGGCTGGGCGACGCCGGTCGGAGAGTTCAGCGTCATCCAGAAAACCGAGAACCCCGCCTGGTATCCGCCGGCATCGGTTCGCAAGGAGCACGAGGAAGCCGGCGATCCGCTGCCGGCCGTGGTCCCGGCCGGTCCTGACAATCCGCTGGGTTCCCACGCCATCCGTCTCAATCTGCCCAGCTACCTGATCCACGGTACGAACAAGCCGGCCGGTGTGGGCATGCGGGTGAGCCATGGTTGCGTGCGCCTCTATCCGGAAGACATCGCCACCCTGTTCGGCTCCCTGGCCGTGGGCGCCAGTGTCCGAATCGTCGATCAGCCCTATCTGGCCGCCATTCACGGTCAGCGCCTGTTGCTGGAAGTCCATGCGCCACTGGAAGACGGCAACAAGGACTGGCTGGGCGCGCTGGATCAGCTCGCCAGGCTGGCAGGCGGCGATCCCGTGGACTGGCAGCGGGTTGCGGCTGCCGGCCGTGAGCTCAGCGGTGTCCCGATACCGGTGGGAGAGAACGGGCCGACGCCGCGGCACTGGCGGACGCTCGCCGAACAGGTGAGCAACCCGGCTCGGCTAGAGGATGCCCGTCCCGATCCCGCGGGCGGCTGACAGCGCCGACGGACCCATGATGTCGGCGGCCAGGATTATTGGACTGATCGCATGCCTGGCCGCGTGCCTGGTGCCGGCCGCCGCGGCCGCTTCCGCCTGCTCGGAGGGCTGGATCTGTGTCGAGGGCGAAGAGCGTGCCGAGGGCGGGACGGTGGATCTGGTTGCGCGCAATCTCAAGCCGTGGCCGGTGACGGTGACGGTTGCCGTGGAGGGCGACAATCTCAGTGTTTCTCCGCGCCGCGAAGTTACCGCCACGCTGCAAGGCGAAGACACCCGGCCGCTGATGACCCTGGGAGCCCAGGATCCGGACCGGGGCTGGCGCTATACCTATCGCTATGACTGGGCGGTGGGATCCATCGGCGCCCAGCACGAGGACGACTACGCCTACGCGCTGCCGTTTGCCCCGGATGCCCGCTGGCGCATTCTGCAGGGCTATGGGTCCCGGTTCAGCCATACCGGCCTGGAAACCTGGACCATCGATTTCGATATGCCCGTGGGCTCGCCGGTGCACGCGGCACGGGAAGGCATCGTAGTGCGCGTCCGCTCGGTCCACGACCAGTCCTGCTGGGAGCGGGGCTGCGGCCGGTACGCGAACTTTATCGTCGTGCTGCATGCCGACCGGACGACCGGGGAGTACTACCACCTTCGCAAGGACGGGGTGGTGGTCGAGCCCGGTGAGCGCGTGGCCCGCGGCCAGTTGATCGGCTATTCCGGAAACACCGGCCGTTCGACCATGCCGCATCTGCATTTCGGCGTATACCGGGCGACCAGCTGGGGTCGCACCGAGTCCGTTCCGGTGAGCTTTATGACCGCCGGCGGCACCGTCCGGGGTCTGAAACCGGGACGCCGTTATCGTCACCCCTGAGGCAGACCGTCCGCGGATCACCGGCGGATAGGCCTTGCCGCCGGCCGGCCCGAAGGCGGGCGCCTAGGACCGCCAGGCCCGCGCGGCGATCAGTCGGTCGCGAAGGGCGTCGGGCAGCTTGCGGAGCAGGGCGAGCGCCTTGGCGTCCTTGCCCACCAGATAGCGGTTGTCCGGATTCGAACTCGTCAGCGCGTCGGCGACCACATCGGCCACTTCTTCCGCGGGAATGCCCTTCGGGTTCTCGTTGAGTTTCCGTAGTAGCTTAATGACCGGTGCGTACAGCCTTTCGGCTTCCGATTGCTCATCCGCCTGCGCGTGAGCGGCGTCCCGCTCCCGGCCTTTTCGCCAGATTTCCGTCTGGATACTGCCGGGTTCGACGGCGCAGACATGAACATCAAAGGGCGCCAGTTCCACCCGCAGCGAGTCGGTAACCGCCTCCACGGCGAACTTCGTGGCCGCGTATCCGCTGACCCCGGGAAGGGCCACGAGCCCCGAGATGGAGCTGATATTCACGATCCGCCCGGAGGTCTCGCGCAGCGCCGGCAGCAGCGCCCGGGTCACGCCCATCAGGCCGATGACGTTGACGTTCGTCATGGTCCGGAGTTCATCCATGGCGATGTATTCGAGGGGGCCGTTGATATAGACGCCGGCGTTGTTGACCAGGCCATCCAGCCGGCCGCCGTTTTCCGCGCTGACCCGCCCGGCGAGGGCTTCGGTATCCGCATCGCTGGTCACATCGACGATGACCGGGCGGAGGTCGCCGGTGGCGCCGGCAAGCAGCGCCTGGCCGTCGTCTTTCGAGCGAACTCCCGCGTAGACCCGCCAGCCGTCGCTCGCCATGCGCAGCGCGCAGGCCTTGCCGATTCCGCTCGACGTTCCGGTAATGACGACTGTCTTCATTCCCATCCTCCCGGCCAGCGTCTTCGGGGTCGGCGCGCATAGCGATTCATCGCGCCCAGGCCGAGACCCAAGAAGACCAGCGCAAGAGCGGGATGCTCGACGACGGCGACCACGGGCCAGAGCATGCTGCGCACCACCGTGCGCGCGGCCGGCCGTTCGCCGATCCAGGCCGCCAGGGGTGGCGAGAATCGGTAGTAAAGGGCCACGAAGGCGCGGCCCTCGGGGCGGGTCAGCAGCACGTTGTCGCGAAAATGCCGGAGACTGGAGACCCGTGGGTGCAGCGGAGATCCCCAGGCCGCTGTCGCGATGAAGCAGTCGCAGAAGCCCTTGCAGTCGTTGTCGCTGCCGCCCCCCTTGTCGTCGTCTTCGAGGATGGTGATCTCCGCAAAGCGTCCGTCCGGGGCCACCGCCGCGGCGGATGGCTGGGGGTCCCCCACGTAAACGCGAAAGCGGCGCCGATCTTCCGTGCGCACATCGTCGTCGATGATTTCCACTTCGAACCGGGCGCGGGTTTCGCCGTCGGCGTACTGGAGCACGGCCGAGCCGGCCACGTAGTCTTCGCCACCTACCGCGTCGCCCGAATCTTCCCCGTCGATGGTCACCCAGGCAACGCTGGCGTCGCCCGTGCTGCCCCGATTGCGGTCAACAAAAAAGGCCACGCTGCCCACGTCTTCTCTGACCTCGTCGTTGCCGTCCACGGTAATCGTGAATTCGCCGGGCTGCCCCGGTTCCGCGTCGTCGATGACCACGTCGACGCCCAGGCCCTCGAATTCCGCCGCGTCCGGCGAGGCGTTCTCGAGAAACAGGGTCAGCAGTTCCGGGCCTTCCAGGGCATCATCGGACAAGGTGGTCAGAGTGGCTTCATCCGGATCCCTGATCTCCGGAAATTCCAGCGTGACCGAGGGGTCCTCGTAGTCCACTCCGAGGATGGCGGTCAACGGGAAGCTGAACAGGTCTGCCGTGGCCAGTCCGCTGCCGGAGCCGGCGCGTTCGAACGTAATCGCCACGCTCGAGCCTTCCTCAACCCGCAGCACCTCGGTTGCCGAAAAGCGCAGCTGGATGTCCGCGGAGTCCGGATCCTCGATCTGCAGCACAACAGTGGTGGCGGGTCCGAGGACGCCGCTGGACGGGGTGGCCAGGGAAAACGTCGCAAAACGCGTTCCGTTGGCCCCGCTTCGGGTGAGCGCGTCCACGGGGACCCGGGCGAAGCGCTCGCCCGCGGCGATATTCACCACGCCCGTGGACAGGTCCACCTCGTAGTCCGTGCCGAGCCGGGCCGTGCCGGCCAGGCCGACGCTGAGAACCGCGCTGACACTGTCGGTGTCGTCCCCGGTACGCATGACCGTCAGGAATCCGGAGTCGCCCTCGGAGAGGTTCAGGCCCCGGTCGGCGAATTCGATGACGCCGCTGGCGCCCGCCCCGGTGGCCAGCAAACAACCCGTGATCAGGAAAAGAAACCGTCGCATGACCGCGCCCGAAACCGTTGGTGTTCGGGATTCTATCGGTTTCCCGCCACCGGGGTCTGCAGGCCGGGACGGATCCGCAGCCGATACAGGGACTCCGGTCTTGTGAAGTCTGTCCTTCCACGCATCCATCCCGGGCGGTATAGGTAATTCATGGGGCAGAAGTACTACGCGCGATTCAGTATCGAGGTGCCCGGCAAGGCCCATGCCACCGAGTACGACGGGGTCGTCGAGGTCAAGGGGCCCCTGGACGACGACGCGCAGGCTTCTCTTCTGGAGGCGTTGATTGCGAAGGGTCTCGAAGTGCCGTCCGCGCAGGTCCAGCTCCTGGACTGGGGACGATTGCACTGAGTGCCGGCCGCTCGTGCTAATTTAGGGACTCACCTACGGCGGACGACGCGCTCTTGTTTCGACGTTTCGGACTGATTCTCCTGATCTGGATGCTGATCACCGGGGGGTCTGAATTCCGGTGTTCCTTCAGCAGTGATCCAAACGATGACGATGAACTGCCGCGGCCGCCGGAGGACGGCAACCGTGCGCCCCAGGCGTCCGACGCAGCGTACTCGGGCCCTGATGATCAGGAGATTCGCGGTCTGATGCCCGCGGTCGATCCCGACGGCGATCTGCTGAACTGGAGCGTCGTGTCGGGGCCGTCCCTTGGCAGCCTCCGGGACCTGGATTCCCGTCGCGGGACGTTTACCTACGTGCCGCAGGCCACCGGTTCGGACAGCTTCGCATTCCGGGCGAACGACGGCCGGCTGGACTCAAATCTCGCAAACGTGCGGATTGCCGTGCTGCCGGCGGCAGTTCAGGTGCCCAGCCCGGTGGCTCAGATGGCCCCGGACCCGGTCAATGGCGGGATAGTTGCCGGTCTCGAAAACGGCCAGACGGTCGTTCTCGATTCTCGCGCGCGTGCCCACGCGTCATATCCGGGTTCCGTCAAGGCCCAAGCACCCACGCCTCCCGGAGCCCTCGCGTTGGCGGCGGAGAAAGCGGGGGCCGGACGGATCGCGGTGTTCGGGCCATCACCGCGGCTGGCGTGGAGCGAGGACCGCGGCCGGAGCTGGCGCGCCGCGCGGGTCCCGCCCGGTGTCCGGCCCACCGGGGTGACGTGGCCGGCCAATGGCTTGCTCGTCGCGTCCGCGCAGGAGTCCGCCGGAGTACGCCTGCTGATCAGTAAAGACGGTGGCCGAAGCTGGCATCCGGGGCCCGGCTGGCCAGGAGAGGCGGGATTGTTCGTGAGTAGCGTGCCGGACGCGCGGGGAGGTCTCCTGGTGGCGCTTGCCTCCCGGGAAGGGACGACGATCTGGCTGGCCCGCCTGCCGATCGAAGGGTTGGCGGCGTGGCAATAGCGACCGCCAACGAAAAGACGGCCGCTGCCCTGGCTGCCGCGATTGATCGGCGCCTCGCCCGCTGCGCACGGCTTGCGGTGGCCGACCAGCCACCCGGTGCCGTGGTGCATGGAGTTCGCAAGGATCTCAAGCGCGTTCGGGCACAGCTGCGTCTGGCGAGCGACGCGGGCGCGAAGGCCCGGGCCCATGAGGAGGCCTGTGCCGGGATTGCCCGAAAGCTGTCCCGTCGCCGGGATGCCGACGCGGTGCTCGAGGCGCTGGACCGGCTGGCGCTCCGGGCGGACAGACGCGCCGACCGGGCCAAGATTGTTGAGGCCCGTGAGCATCTGCAATCCGATCTTGCCGCGGGTGCCGATGACACCCGTTTTGATCCACGGGAACTGCGCAAGGAACTGTTGTCCCTCCGTCGCCGCGTTGCCGCGCTGGATCTGTCGACCCTCGAAGCGGAACGGATCGCGGACGCGCTGGCGCATACCCACAGGATGGCCCGGCGGCGGGCGGCGCGTCTGCGGCGGGAATTTCGGGCGAAACGCTTCCATTCATTGCGCAAGAGCGTAAAGCGGGAACTGCACCAGCGTGAATGGCTGACCCGCCGCGTGCCCGGCAGCGGCGTCGGCCGCAAGCGCCTCAAGGAGTTGGCCACTCTCCTCGGCGAGAACCAGGACATCGCCGTGCTGAAATCATTTCTCCGCCGCGAGGATTTGCACCGGGGCCGGCTGAAGCGCCTGGTCAATGCCGAGCGGGACCGGGTTCGGGCGGAGGCGCTGCGCATCGCGGGAAGTCTGTACGCAGACTGATCGACCCCGGGTCCCGGCTCCGGCGCGCCGCAAACCCACCGCTGCTAGACTGCGGCCACCAGGCGCCCGGTCGGCGCCGAGGACCGCGCTTGATTCCCATCCGGGACGAAAACCCGTCGTCGCGAACGCCGTATGTCAGCTGGAGTCTGATCGGCGCCTGTGTCGCCGTGTTCCTGTGGCAGATAAGCCTGCCGGGTGACCGTGCTGCCTGGGCCATCCATGTTTTCGGCCTGATCCCCGCCCTGCTGACCGGCCAGGCTACGCTGCCTCCGGGAGCAGAGGTGCTGCCGCCGGCGGCCACGGTGGTCTCGTCGATGTTCCTGCACGGCGGCTTCATGCACCTGGCGGGCAACATGCTCTACCTGTGGATTTTTGGAGACAACATCGAGGATTCCCTCGGCCACGTCCGGTTCGCGATGTTCTACCTGCTGTGCGGCATTGCCGCCGCACTGGCCCAGGCATTGCCCGCGCCGTCTTCCCAGATTCCGATGATCGGCGCCAGCGGCGCGATTTCCGGGGTCCTTGGCGCCTACCTGCTTCGGTATCCGCACGCCCGCGTGGTCGTCGCACTACCGATCGGCTTCGTGCTGCAGATGGTGCGCCTCCCGGCTATCGCCGTGCTCGGCCTGTGGTTTTTTCTGCAGCTCATAAGCTCGCTTGTCATTGCAGGCGACGGTGGCGGCGTGGCGTTTCGTGCGCACCTGGGTGGTTTTCTGGCGGGCATGATGCTGCTTCCCGTGTTTTTGGGCGGCACGAGGGTGCGCGCATGATTCGATCCAGTGGGATAACGGACCCGGGGCCCATGCGCCCGGCGTCCCTTACCGCGGGCCGGCTCGCCGGTGCGGGTGGAGTTCTGGCGGATCGTTCTTTTCTGGCGGCGGAGGGGCACTGATGCGGGAGTGGCTGAAACTGATGCTCGAGGAAATCCGCAGGCGGGAGTCAGAAGCGCTGGAGAGACAGCCGGCGCCGGACTCTCCGGGACGGTCCAAGAGCCCGGGTGGGGAGAAACGGCGCGACGAGACCGGAGGCGGGGACCGACAGGAGGCACCCGGCCCGGACGGCGGCGAAGGGCCGTGACCCAGGCACGGGAGCGGAGACGGACAAAAAAAAAGGCCGCGGGTTGGGGCTCCCGCGGCCGGTCCGGTCATGCCAAGAAGGCCCTGTTCCGGTGGGGCGACGCATCCTTGCGCCTTACTGAGTGACAAAGTCATAGATCAGGCATGCGGCGGGAACTTCCCGAAACCGGGAGGGGCACATCTCCGCCGAAATGGAGTTATACGATTTTTCTCTGGAGAAAGTCAAGCTTTGTATAGGTGCGAAACTGTACAAAATATTTACCTTCTGGCTGAAAGCCCCTGCGGCGGGGCACGATGAGCCATCCATGCCACCGCCCGCGGCTGATCGACTGGGTCATGCTGCTGTGTCTGGTCGCGCTCTGGGGCAGCGCATTTCTGCTGATCGCGGTGGCGCTGGATGGCTATGCCCCGCTGACGATCAGCACGGGGCGGCTCCTCATCGGGAGCGCTGTTCTGTTTCTTATCGTGCTGCTTTCTCGCCGGCCGCTACCCAGAGACCCGGCCCTCTGGCGGCGGTTCGCGCTCATGGCCGTGCTCGGTAACGCGCTGCCGTTCTTTCTCGTGTCATGGGGGCAGCAGGGGGTGCCTTCCGGTCTTGCGGGGATTCTCATGGCGGTCATGCCGCTGGTGGTGGTGGCTCTCGCCCATTTCCTGGTCCCCGGCGAGCAGGTCACACGCCGCCGGGCGCTGGGGTTTGCCGCCGGGTTTGCCGGCATCGTCGTCCTTCTGGGTCCGGAAATCGGCGCCGCGCAGAAGACCGGCCCGGGGACCGAGGCCTCTGGGCTGATTTATCCGCTCGCCGTGCTGGGAGCGGCAGTCTGCTACGGCCTGAATGTCATAGTGGCCCGGCGAGCGCCCCGCTCGGACCCCGTCGTCGTCTCCGCCTGCGTGCTGTTCCTGGCTTTCCTGATGTCGGCGCTTGTCTGGGCTTTCCCGAGCGGGTCAGCGCCTCTCGAGCCCGGGAATCCGGCGCGCCTTGCCCTGTTTGCGCTGGGGGCATTGTGCACCGGTCTGGCTACCGTGCTGTACTACCAGATTGTCAACGCCGCAGGGGCGACCTTCCTGTCACTCATCAACTATCTCATTCCGGTATGGGCGGTGCTGGTGGGTGCGCTGGTGCTCGGTGAGCGTCTTGCGGCTTCGGCGTTTGCCGGGCTGGCGATGATTCTGTCGGGAATCGTTCTGTCCCAGTCCCGGCGACGGTCATGAGGGTGGTAGTTGTCGGCGGCGGCTATGCGGGCATCTCCTGCCTCATCCGGCTTCATGGCCGCTTCCGGGAATGCCAGCGGATCCTGGTGGACCCGGGTCACCTGCACATCAAGCGCACCCGTCTTCAGGAGATCGTGCGACGGCCTCTGGAAGGACTGCGGGAGCCGTTCGTGGACCTGGCGGCCCGTTTCGGGTTTCGGATGCGGCATGGCCTTGTCGATTGTCGTCCGGCAAGCCTCGCCGGCTATTCCCGGGAAGGGCGGCTGCCGCTGGGGAAACGGGGGCTGGCCTTCGATTTTCTGGTCGTGGCCACCGGATCGCCGGATCGGACCCCGCCCGGCCGCGCAGCGGACGTCATCACCGTGGCCGACACCGCGACCCCCGCTGGCGGGAAACGGTTGCTGGCGGCAGCCGAGAAAACCCGCCGGGGCGGTCCGCCACTGGCGATCGTGGGTGCGGGAGCCACCGGGCTTCAATATCTTTTCGAGCTGCTGGAAACCGGCGTGCCCGGCCCGGGGCTGCTACTCGTCGACCGCGGCCAGCGGCTCCTGTCGGGGCAGCCGGAGGCGATTCGCGACTATGTCGCGGGGCGACTGGCTTCCGCCGGCGTTCGGGTGCTCAGCAATACGCGGATGACGTCCTTCCGCGGGGGCGGCAGGGCGGGCAGCCTGCGGGTTGCCGGGCCGGGAGGGCGCCGGGCCCACAATGTCTCCGCGGTGATGTTCTGTCCCGGTTCGGGCGGCCGCCGGCTGCGCGCCGATCCCTACGGTCGGGTCCTGGTCGGGCGGCGGACACTGCCCAATGTTTTCTCCGCGGGCGATGCCGCTTCGTGGGCCGCGCGAGGCCAGGACGGGCGGACCGCTCAGGCTGCGGTGCGCAAGGGACGGCATGCGGCCGACAATATCCGGCGAGAGGTTCGTGGCCGGATGATGCAGGAGTTCCTGACGCCCAATCTGGGGTTCTTCCTGAGCATGGGCCCGAGGGATGCCGCGGGCTGGGTCGCCAGCCCGTCGCGGGTGGTCACGGGTCTGCCCGCCGCGGGTCTGCGGGAAGCGATCGAAACCCGCTACGAGCTCATGCTCGAGGGAATCGACACCTTCGCCGCCTTCTGAATCGGCCGGCCAGGGGGCGGGGTCGCCGGCGGGAATCTATCCCGCCTCGGGATCCAGGGGCTGGAGCGGGCGTGTGAAGTAGGAATGAAAATCCCCGGGGAGCCCGCGCCAGTCTGCTTCCAGCGCGGCCCGGGGCAGCGGCCGGGAGTTGTAGGTATTCCAGAACAGCGCCGTCTTGCCCCGCAGCGCCGGGGCGTCCGCACGCAGGGCCGCCATGGCCTTGCCGGTGTAGGTGCCCTCGAGCTTGATGTGCTTTTCGCCGGCCGCCCAGGCGACGGCATCCATGCCCTCGGGCGTGAACCGCGCATAGCCCGGCCCGATATGGTCATGGCGGATATCGGGCTCGGTCGCGCCCAGGTGAACGCGCGGAAAACGCGGGTCCGCGGACCGGAGCAGGCTTGCGGTCGCCGCGAACAACCGATGAAACGTGGACCGGTTCGCGATGCTGTCACGGACCACGCGAATCATCGTGATCGGGATATCCAGACCCGCGGCGCGCAGGCCCAGAGTCAGCCCGGCGGCAGTGCCCATCGTGCCCAGGGCGACATAGATGACGTCGGGCCGCGGTGCGGCTCCCCCGCGGATCTGGTCGGCGAGCTCCAGACCCGCATTGACGTAGCCGACGGTGCCGAGCGGCGATGAGCCGCCTCCCTTGACCCGCATGGCCCCGACCCGGGCCACACGTTCCAGCAGGGTTCCGGCCCGCTCTGCGGCCGACTCGCTGGCGAAATGCCTGAGCCGGGCTCCCGCATGCTGCTGGTAGAGCAGGTTGCGCCGCGTGTAGGCGGCGTTCACCTGGGGGGTGAGCAGGGGAACGCTCTGCAGCCCCAGGGCGGTGGCGTACACCGAGGTGGCGAGGGCGTGATTGGATCCCGCGACCCCGAACGTGAACACCCGGCGACAGTTCCGGCGGACCGCATCGCCGAGCAGGAACTCCAGCTTGCGCACCTTGTTGCCGCCGTAAAGGACGCCGGTAAGGTCGTCCCGCTTCACCAGCAGGCGTGTCCGCCCGATGGCACCGGCGTCCTCGATGGGGGTCGGCAGATCGGCGAGGCTCAAGTGGGGCAACGCATCCGCCAGGGCGGGGTAATGCTCGAACAGGCTGATCATGGGCTCGCTCTCCGGCCGCTCAGGGCGCAGGTTGCGGATCCGGCAACGACCATGAGGGCGCCGGTGATGGACAGGGCATTCAGACGTTCGCCGCTGTCATAGGCGGGCCAGGCCCATTCGAGGAGGCGGGCGAAGATCAGGGTCAGCAACGGCGTCAGCGCAAGCACGGCGCTCACCCGCGAGGCCTCCCAGTGGCGCAGAGCTTCTGCGAAACAGCCATAGGCGACCAGGGTGTTGAGACAGCAATAGCCCAGCAGCCACCACTGCGCGCCGCTGAGCTCAGCGCCAAGGAGCGGTTCGGAGAATGGCAGCAGCAGGGGCACGGCGGAAATGTAGATCACCAGGAGCACTGCGTCGGAGCGCAGCGTCGAATGCAGCCGTTTCTGCGCGAGCGCATAGGCAGCCCAGACCACGGCGGCGAGCATGACGATCATGACGCCGCGCCCGTAGTCGCCCTCGACGTCCACAACCTGATCGAGGCGTTCGTTGAAGAACAGCAGCAGGCCGGCTACGAGAATTCCCAGGCCGGCCCATTGCGCGCGGCCAAATCGCTCGCCGAAAAACACCATGCCCCCCAGCAGCAGAAACAGGGGCGCGAGCTGAATCACGATCTGCGCGGTTCCGGGCGGTACGAAGTCCAGCCCCATCAGATAGAGCACGTAGTTTCCCAGCAGCCCCGCCACGGCCAGCGCGAGCAGCCAACGGCCCCGCCGGTCGAGAGTGTCCAGATCCAGCGACCGGCCCTTGAGTCTGAGCCATGCGCCAGCGAGCACGGCGGCGGCGAGAAACCGATACCAGGTGATCGTGATGGCATCCATGCTTTCGAGCATGGCCTTTAAGGCAATCGGCAATGTGCCCCAGGCAACCGCGGTGGTCAGGGCGAGGGCCAGCCCGACGCGGCTGCTCGTGGCAGACGCGCTCAAGGATCCGCCGGCGGTTCGCCCGCGTGATAGCAGCCTGGCGTGAATCGCGGAGTGCAGATGCACAGGAACACGAGATCTTCGGATCCCGTATTGTGAAATCGTTGTCGCGCGCCCGCGGGCACGAACACGACGTCGCCCGGCGCAACCGCCCGGTCCGCGATGTCCCCGGCCTCCAGGGTGGCGCGGCCCGAGAGAATCACGAAGCGCTCGTCGACGCCCTCGAGCCAGTGAACTTCGCTGCTTTCGCCCGCCGCGAGCCGGGCGCGCGCGACGGATACGGCGGGATCCTGGCGGGTATTCCAGCTTTCGAGAATCCGCACCCGCTCCGCGGTCGGGTATTCCTGTCTTTCATCAGGCCGTACATGCACGACGGCGGTTTTCCTATTCATCGTCACGGGTTCCCTGCGGCCTCGAAACGGCCTGCGTCACCCGCCGAGCTTCGGCCATCAGAAATTCCTCGTCGACGGGGTTCAGGTCAAACCGCAGCGCCGCTTCCTCGATGGCGGCCGGGTCGTGCCGGCCTTGATCGGACAGCCAGCGCAAGGCCTCGCGCAGGGCTTCTCCACGGGGCTTGATGTTGCTGTTCTTCAAAGGCTCTCAACCGGGGTACTGGCGGGTGGACTCCCTGCGGCGCATCATATCGGCGCGCGCCGCACGGGGCGAGCAGCGAGACGCTCCCGGCGCTTTGTCAAAACTTGATTATGTCTGGAGGACCGCGCCTTCGGGTTGTGGTAGCTTTACCGGATAACTACACGACAAACTCCGGAGGGAGGATGGCGGACGGGCTGACCACCGGCATGCTGGTGGAAGAGATTCCCGGTGACGAAGAAGCCATTGGGCTGAGTCCCGGAGGCATCACTGCCTTCATCGGCCCTACCGCCCGCGGACCGGTAGACCAACCCGTCCCCGTCGACAGCGTTGAAGCCTTCCACCGGACCTTCGGCCGGCAGGACGGGTCCGATCCCCTCGCGGAAACTCTCGAAGACTTTTTTGCCTGTGGCGGCGACGCGGCGCTGGTCGTCCGTGTGGTCAACGGGGCCCGGCCCTGTTCTCTCGTTCTCAGAGCCGGGAGCGCGGCGCTGATACTCCGTGCTGTCAGCCCCGGGGACCGGGAATGGCTGCGCGCATCGGTGGACTACGACCACATCGATCCCCGGGACAGCCTGCGCTTCAACCTTGTCGTGCAGAGGCTGCGTGTGCCCGGAACCGAACGCGTCGAGGAGCAGGAGATCTTCAACGGCCTGTCGGTGGATCCTTCGGCGGACCGTTACGTGGCCGATGCGCTGGCGTCTTCCGGGCTGGTGCGGGTCCGCGGCCGCGTCCCGCCGGTGCGCCCTGATGCGACGGTCGGCCAGGGGGTCATGCGCCCGGTTTCGTGGATCGAAGCGTCCCGGGATGGAAGACGGGGCCAGCCGCTGACGGATTACGACCTGATCGGTTCCGCCCAGCATGGGGCCGGCCTGTTTGCGCTGGACCAGGCGCCCCGCCTGGATTTCCTGTGCATTCCTCCGCGCCTGGATGGCTCGGGAGCTGGGCCGGCGCTGCTTCTGGCCGCCATGCGTTATTGTCGCCAGCGTGCCGCGATGCTGGTGATCGACCCGCCGGCGGGTTGCGATTCTCCGCAACGAATTCTCGATTACGTCGGTGATACGAATCTCGCCGGCCCCAACGCGATGATCGCGTTTCCGGGCCTGGAGCGCGCCGGCATGGACGGCATGCGGCCCAACTCGGGCGCGGTGGCCGGTGCCCTGGCCCGCCATGATCACCGCCATGGTGTCTGGGTGTCGGACGGAGAGCGCCCCGCGGTGCTCGCTACCGGGCTGCGGCCGTTTCTCTTCCTTGATGGAGAGGCCTGCCGGCGTCTCACGGCCCAGGGCATCAATGTACTGACCCGGTCCTCCGGCGGCCGCCTGGGCATTTATGGGGACACTACCCTTGCCGGGCGGGATGCGCCCGTGGCCGGCGGTCACTCCCTCTCGGAGCGCCGCCTCTACCTCAGGATTCACGACACGCTGAGCTGGGGCACCCGCTGGGCGGTGTTTTCCAAACCGGGCCCGGCGACGTGGCGCCGGCTGACCGTGCATCTCGACGATCTGATGGGCCGGCTTTCCGGTATGGGCGCGTTCGGCCAGCAGCCCCCCGAAGAAGCGTATTTCGTGCGCTGCGACGCCCGCACCAACCGGGCGGAGGATGCCGATATCTGCTTCGTCGTGGGCTATGCCATGCGGCCGGGCCGGCCCTATACGGTCGTGCACGTTCGCCAGTCCGTTACCGGTGCAACGGTGACCCCGATCTCCATGGACCGTTATCGGATTCTGTCCGGTGACTGGCAGGCGGGCGTCGGTCTCCGCGGCGCCGGCGGGCTCGCCAGCCATGGCTAGTTCCCTGGCCTATTTCGCCTACGGGTCGAATCTGCACCCGCTGCGACTCCTGGCCCGCACGCCGTCCTGCGTTCTGCAGTGCACGGCGCACCTGGCCGCGCACGTCCTGCGTTTTCACAAACGCGGCGCCGACCGCTCCGGCAAGGCCGATGTAATTCCCGGCGGGCAAAGCGACCGGGTTCACGGGGCGGTCTATCTCATGTCACCGGCGGACAAATCCCGGCTGGACCGCATCGAGGGACTGGGAGCCGGCTACACGCACCGGGAGGTTACGGTGGAGACGCCCGCGGGGCCCATGGCCGCCTTCTGCTACCAGGCGATGGATACCCACATACAGCCCGGTCTCGCGCCCTTTGCCTGGTATCGGGAGCTGGTCCTGGCAGGGGCGCGGCATCATCGTCTTCCCAGGGATTACGTGCAAGCCATCGAACGGGTGCCCTGCGTCCCGGACCCGGATCGTGGGCGTGCCGCCCGGCATCTCGATGTGATCGATCAGACAGCCTGATCGGCGAAGGGCCTATGGCTTTCGGCCGTAGCCGCCGCCGCCGGGTGTCTCCATGATGACGCTGTCTCCGGCATCCATCCCGAACTCCCCGGTACCCGGCAGGATTTTCCCGCCGCCTTCCGGGGTCCGGTGCTGATTGCGTCCGCGAGTGCCCGGTTCACCGCCGGCCAGCCCGAACGGCGCCACCCGCCGGTGCCCGGAGAGAATGGAGACCGTCATCGGTTCGAGAAATCGGATCTCCCGCAGCACACCGTCCCCTCCGGGCCACTTCCCGGCCCCGCCCGAACCGGCACGCAGACAAAACCGCTCGAGCCGCACGGGATACCTGGCCTCGAGGACTTCGGGGTCGGTGAGTCGCGAGTTGGTCATATGGGTGTGCACCGCATCGGCTCCGCGGAAACCGGGCCCGGCCCCGGCGCCGCCACAAAGCGTTTCATAGTACTGATAGCGGCCGTTGCCGAAGGTCAGGTTGTTCATGGTGCCCTGGGCCGCGGCGACTACGCCGAGAGCCCCGAACAGCGCATCGGTGATGCACTGGGACGTTTCGACATTGCCGGCAACGACTGCCGCCGGTGGTTCCGGATTGAGTAGACACCCCTTTGGAACACGGATGTCGACGGGCCTTAGGCAGCCGTCGTTCATCGGGATGTCGTGATCGACCAGGCACCTCAGCACATACAGCACTGCCGCGCGGCAGACCGCCAGGGGCGCGTTGAAGTTTGCCCTGTCCTGATCCGAGGTCCCGGAGAAGTCCACCACGGCCGAGCCCCGCTCAGCGTCGATGCGGATTGCGGCGCGGATGCACTGGCCCCCGTCCATCGGATACTCGAAGCTGCCGTCCGAGAGGCCCTTGAGAGCGCGGCGGACCGCTGCCTCCGCGTTGTCCTGCACGTGTCCCATGTAGGCTTCCACGACGGGCCGACCGAAGGCCTCGAGCATCCGTTGGATTTCGCCGAGGCCCCGCTGGTTGGCCGCCAGCTGGGCCTTGGCGTCCGCGACGTTCTGGTCGGGATTCCTTGCCGGCCACCGACCGGCGGCGAGCAGTTCCCGAAAACCCGCCTCGTCGAACCGACCCGCAGCCACGAGACGAAACCCGTCGATGAGAGCGCCTTCCTCGGCGATCGATGTGGAGGCCGCCGGCATGGATCCCGGTGTGCGGCCACCGATATCCGCGTGGTGAGCCCGCGATGCGACAAAGAACAACGGCGAGGTCTCGCCACGATCGAAGTAGGGCGTGACAATCGTCACGTCCGGCAGGTGGGTGCCGCCATGATACGGATCGTTCAGGGCAATGCTGTCGCCCGGCGCCAGCGCGTCGCCGTACCGGGCGAGCACCGCGCGCACGCTCTCGCCCATGGAGCCGAGATGAACCGGCATGTGCGGTGCGTTCGCGACCAGTCCCCCCCCGCGGTCAAATAACGCGCACGAGAAGTCCAGCCGCTCCTTGATGTTGACGGAATGGGCGGTGTTCCTTAGGACCACCCCCATCTGTTCGGCGATGTGCATGAACAGGTTGTTGAAAATTTCCAGGGTGATGGGATTGGCGCGGACGTCCCGATGCTGCAGGAGAGTGCTTTCAGCCCTTCGTTCAAGAACGAGATTGCCGAGATCGTCGATGCGCGCGTCCCAGCCCGCATCGACAAAGGTCGTCGCGCCGTCGTCCATAATCAGAGCGGGGCCGGCCGTCACCGGACCCGGGCCGAGATCCCGGCGCACAAACACCGGTGTCCGGGTCCAGGCGCCCGCGACCCAGACCCGGCGAAACGCGGCCGGAGCGGCCCCTTCCCGCGCCGGTTCGGCGCGACCCACGGCCGAGGCGATGGCCGCCGAGCCTTCCACCTCGGCGGATTCCACAATCATCGGCTTCGCTTCGCGAAATCCATACCGCTCGGCGTGCAGGGCGGCGAACCCATCGGCCATACCGGCGGCCGGGCCGAAGGCAAGCTCCAGCGCCGTGTCACTGCCCGCATACCGGATTCGCACACGCCGTTCCAGCGAGACGGGTGCCGCATCGCCGGCCTGGGCCCGCAGATCGGATCTGGCCTGCGACTCCAGCAGTTCGAACACCGTTTCCAGCTCGAGATTATCTGTCAGGGGCTCCTGCACCGATGCCTGCTTGAGGACCTTGATGTCTGCCAGTCCCATTCCGTAGGCGGACAGGACACCGGCGAGGGGATGCAGCAACACACGGCGCATGCCCAGGGCCTGTGCCACCGCACAGGCGTGCTGACCGCCCGCCCCGCCGAAGCAGCAAAGCGTGAAGTCCGTGACGTCATAGCCGCGCTGGGACGAAATCTCCTTGATCGCCTGGGCCATGCGGTCGACGCCGATCCGCAGATAGCCCTCGGCCATCGACTCGATGGTCATTTCCTCGCCGGTGGCTGCGCGCACTTCCACGGCCCGAGCCTCGAAGGCCCGGACGGCAGCCTCGGGATCCGGCGGCTGATCGGCGCCGGGACCGAACACAGCGGGAAACCAGTCCGGCTGGATACGCCCCAGCACGGCGTTTGCGTCGGTGATTGCAAGCGCCGTGCCCTTTCGGTAGCAGACCGGGCCGGGGTCGGCGCCGGCTGAATCCGGACCGACGGTGAAGCGGCCGTCCGTCAGCCCAAGGAGGGAGCCCCCACCGGCGGCAACCGTGTGAATCCGCATCATGGGAGCCTGAATGCGGACGCCGGCCACTTCGTTGTCCTGGGTCCGCTCGTATTGGCCGTCGTACAGGGAAACGTCCGTGGACGTGCCGCCCATGTCGAAACCGATGAGACGTTCGTATCCGGCCGCTATTCCTGTTTGCACCATGCCCACGACGCCGCCGGCGGGCCCCGAAAGCACGCTGTCACGGCCGCGAAACGTGCGCGCGGCGGTGAGGCCGCCGTTGCTCTGCATGAAGAACAGCGACTGTCCTTCCAGTCGGGCCTCGACGTCCGCAACGTAGCGGCCGAGGACCGGGGAAAGGTAAGCATCCGCGACCGTGGTATCCCCGCGCATGACCAGGCGGGGCAGCGGGCTGGTGTCATGGGACATGGAAACCTGCTCGAAGCCGGCAGCGCGGGCCAGTTCGGCCGCGCGGTTCTCGTGGTCCGCGTACCGGTAGCCGTGCATGAACACGATGGCCGCGGCGCGGTAGCCCGCGGTGTGTGCCGCGGCCAGCTCGGTGGCGAGATGGGCCTCGTCGAGGGCCCGGATGACCTCGCCGTCGACGGCAACGCGTTCGCGGGCCTCCACGACCCGCGTGTAGAGAGGCTCAGGTTTCCTGATATGCAGATCGAACAGGCGGGGCCGCTGCTGATAGCCGATGCTCAGGGCGTCCCCGAAGCCGTTCGTGATGACCAGGACCGTGGGCTCGCCCTCTCGCTCGAGAAGCGCGTTGGTCGCCACGGTCGTGCCCATGCGGACGCCCGCCACGGGCAGTTCCGTCAGCTGCTCCAGCGAGCCGAGACCGGCGCTCAAGCGTATGCCTTCGAGCGCCGCATCGCGATATTGCTGCGGGTTCCGGGAGAGCAGTTTCAGGACCGAGAGTTCGCCGTCGGGCCGCCGGGCCACGACGTCGGTGAACGTACCGCCCCGGTCGATCCAGAAATCCCAGCCCCTGCTGACGCCGTTACCCGGCATGACCTCCCTCTCCTCGCGCTGCGCGTGCCTGGCTGAGTGTTCCGGTCGCATTGTAGCGGCGGAGCGGCTGATGGTGCCTGCTACACTCCCGGCGCGGTCCGACGGACGGTTCGGGCCACGTTAACCGGCGGGTACACGGAAAGAGGTGGGGTTTGAGCCGATCCGAGGCCATTCTGTACACGCTGGTCAGCTACCAGGCACTGCTGCTCGCCATTGGTCTGTGGGCCAGCCGCCGCACCCGCGACCGCGAGGACTTTTTTCTCGGCGGACGGGCCCTCGGACCCTGGGTGGCAGCGATCAGCGCTTCGGCCAGTTCGTCTTCCGCCTGGACCTTGCTGAGCGTTTCCGGAATGGCCTATCTCTGGGGTCTCCCCGCGCTGTGGCTGTTTCCCGCGACACTGCTGGGTTTTCTCGTCAACTGGCTGTGGATTGCGCCGCGCCTGCAGCGCATGGCGGCCCACAGTGGCGACATCACCCTGACGGGGTTCCTGGCCGGCCCGCCCGACGCCCCCGGCCGGGAGCGAATCCTGGTGGCCGCGTCGGCCATTGTGCTGTTTTCGTTTCTCTTCTATATCGCGGCCCAGTTCCAGGCCGCCGGGAATGCGTTCGCCAGCGCCTTCGATCTGGAGATGGGCGCCGCCGTCGCCGTGGGTGCGGCGGTGGTTCTCGTGTACACCCTGCTGGGCGGATTCTGGGCGGTGAGCGTCACGGATACGCTTCAGGGCCTGCTGATGGCGGCCACCGCGATCGTGCTTCCGGCCATCGCTCTGGCCGCCGTCGGCGGGTGGTCGGGCCTCGTGAGCGCGCTGGACATCAGTGCCGTCAATCCAGCTCCCACACAGGGAAGCCTGCCAGCGGCGGTAGGTTTTGTGGCCGGCACCCTTGGTATCGGTCTCGGCTACCCCGGACAGCCGCACGTAGTGAATCGTTTTATGGCGCTGCGCGACGAGCGCTCCCTGGCCCGGGCGCGGCTGATCGCCATCGGCTGGGCCGTGATTATCTACAGCGGCATGCTGCTGCTGGGGCTCTGTGCCCGCGGCCTGTTTGCGGGAGTCCTCGAACCCGAGGCGGTGTTGTTCGAAGTCGCCGACCGCCTGATCGCCCCCGTCGTCGCGGGCGTGATGATTGCCGCCGTATTGTCGGCGATCATGTCCACGGCCGACAGCCAGCTTCTGGTGGCCGCGTCATCGGTCACCGAGGACCTGGGCCGGACCCGCGGCCGCGCACCTTCCGGACTGGGTTCCTCGCGGGTCGTCGTGGCGCTGCTGTGTGTCCTGGCGGCGTCCCTGGCTCTTCTCGTCCCGGATACCATTTTTCGGCGGGTCCTGTTCGCCTGGCACGCGGTCGGGTCCGCCTTCGGCCCCCTGCTGGTCATGATTCTGCTGGACCGGCGCCCGTCCTCTGCCCGTGCGCTGGCCTCCATTGTGACCGGGTTCTCTCTCACGGTCGCGTTGCACTGGCTCCCGGACACGCCAGGGGACTGGGCTGAGCGTCTCGTTCCTCTCGCTGCGGCATGGTTCGTCGCGGCCGGATGGTTGACCCCCGCCGGGCGGCCCTGATACAGAGGGATCAGTGAACAACGATCGCCGCATTCGCCTGTTACTGGCGCTGCTCGTCATCCTGGCCCTGGTCCTTGCGGCCGGCGGAGCCCTCCGGCTGGCTGATGCGGCGTTGTCGGTCCTGGAGCGCCTGCAGGAAAACTCCGCGCTTCTGTACTACGGATTCATCGCCCTGATGATCGCCGCCGCAATCGGTGCCGGCTGGTTGATCTGGTGGCTGCTCGCTCCGGTAAAGCGGCGCCCGAAGAAAGACCGGGAGCCGATCACCGAGGAAACCCTGTCGGCGCGCATCGAAACCGAACGCGCCGACAGCACGGATGTGTCGGACGCCGAACGTGAGCTCAAGGAACTCGCCCGGAGGCGCGAGGCCGGCAAGCTGTTCATCGCCCTGATCGGGGAAGTCAGCACCGGCAAGAGCACGCTGATCCGGGCCCTCGTCCCCGGCGCCACGCCGGAAACATCGCCGATTGCCGGCACCACCCGGGAGATCACCCATTACCACTGGATCAGCCCGTCGGGGGACGAACTCATCCTCACCGACGTGCCCGGCACCGGAGACGAAGGGGATCTCGATACCGCGGCGATGGACGAGGCGCTGCGTGCGCATGTCGTGCTCTACGTTACGGACGGGGACCTCAACCGTGCCCAGTACGAGGACCTGCTTGCGCTGGCCACGGTGGGCAAGCCGATGATCATCGTGCTCAACAAGGCGGACCGTTATGCCGAAGCCGACCTGGAGGCCGTGCGCGAACGGGTCCGGGAACGGGTCGCCGGTCTCGATCAGGACCTGCCGGTACCCATGGTCGTCGCGGTCACCGGTGGTGGTCGTCGGGCGGTGGTAGAAGTCGGCGCGGACGGTGTGGAGCGGGAGGTATCCCGGGAGCGCGAACCCGCCGTCGACGATCTCAAGCAGGCGATTCAGGTTGCGGCCGGCCGCAACCCCGACGCTCTGGACACGCTGCGCGATACGGCCGTGTTCCAGCTGGCGGCCCGGCGCCTCGACGAGGCGGCGCTCGCCCGGCGTCGGGTGGAGTCAGCCGCCGTGGTGCGGGACTACACCAGAAAGGCCGTTGTCGCCGCACTCGCCGCGGTCAGTCCCGGTACCGACGTGCTGTTGCAGGGGTATCTGGGAACGGCCATGGTCCGCAAGCTGTGCGAGATCCACGACGTTCCGGCGAGGGAAGTGGACATTCAGCGCTTTCTCGATTTCGCCCAGGGTTTCGTGGGCCGGGCGCTGCCGCTGATGCTGGCGGTGGCGGGCAACGCCTTGAAGGCCTTTCCCGGCGTCGGCACGGTGGCGGGCGGCCTGGTCCACGCCGTGGCCTACGGCATGATTTTCGACGCCCTCGGTAAAGGGCTTTCCCAATCACTGGAGGAAAGCGGCGGACTGCAGCCAGCCACGGCAGCGCGTCACTTCCGGGAGAATCTCGGTGAAGATATTCGGGACCGAACGCTGGCGATGGCGAGGCTGGCCCTGGAAGCGCGGCGAGACGGCGACTCCTGAGCCCGCATCCGGGGACGACCATGTCGCCCTGGCGGCGGAAAGCCTGAGGAGCCTGCTCGAAGACGAGCGCGTGCCGCCGCCGGTCCGCAAGGCGCTGGCCGACGACTATGCGGAACTGGCCCGGATGCTGGAGAAGCTGGAGCAGGGGCATGTCCACATTGCCGTGTTCGGCGAGGTCAGCGTCGGCAAGTCATCGCTGTTGAACGCACTGGTCGGCGAGGATCTTTTCTCGACCAGTCCGCTGCACGGCGAAACCCGCTCCAGCGCCATGGTGGCCTGGGAGGAGCAGCGCTCCGGTGGCGTGTATCTGGTGGACACCCCCGGCATTAACGAGGTCGAGGGCGAGGCCCGCGAGACCCTGGCCCGTGACGTCGCGGCGCGGTCCGATCTGCTGTTGTTCGTCGTGGACGGCGACTTGAGCGCCGCGGAGCGGACCGCTCTTGACGGACTGCTCGCGATGGGTCGTCCACTCATCGTCGTGCTCAACAAGTCCGATCGCTATACCGATGATGAACTCGCCGGCCTCCTCGAGCACATCCGGGGGTCGCTGGAGGAACGGGTGGCTCCGGAGAATATTCTGCCGGCCTCGGCGGACCCGGCGCCGAGGGTGCGTGTGATCCGCGAGGCTGATGGCAGCGAGCACGAAGAAACGGAGGAGCGCGAGCCCGACGTCGAAGCCGTCCGGCGACGTTTGTGGGAAATCCTCGACGCGGAGGGCAAGTCCCTTGCCGCCGTCAACGCAAGCCTGTTTGCCGGACAGTTCAGCGAGGAACTGGGAAGACGGGTGATCGAGGTTCGGCGCCAGGTGGCGGAGCGCCTCGTTCGAACCTACTGCATCGCCAAGGGTATTGCCGTCGCCCTGAATCCGGTGCCCGTGGCCGACCTGTTCGCCGCCGCCATGGTGGACGCCAGCATGGTGGTCCACCTGTCGCGCCTGTACGGCATGCCGCTCAACCGCGCCGAGGCGGGTAGCCTGATTGCCACGATCGCCAAGCAGATGGTGGCGCTCATGGGCACCGTATGGGCAGTCCACTTCGTCTCATCGGCCATCAAGTTTGGCACCGGCGGCATGTCGGTCATGCTGACCGCGGGGGCCCAGGGCGCCGTGGCCTACTACGGTACCTACATCATCGGCCGGGCCGCGGAACGCTACTTTGCCCAGGGCAAGTCCTGGGGTCCGGGCGGACCGAAACTGGTGGTCGAGGAAATTCTCGAAAGCGTGGACCGGGAATCCATTCTTGCCCAGGCGCGGGACGACCTGAAGTCACGCCTGAAAGCGTCTGCCTGAGCACCGCCAATGGGGGCGGGAGACAACGAACGGATCTGGGCCGTGGTGTGCCGTATCCCGCCGGGGAGCGTCGCCACCTACGGCCAGGTTGCCCGCGAAGCCGGTCTCGGCCGCGGCGCCCGGCAGGTGGGACGGGCCCTGGGCGCGCTCGGTGGGCGGGAGGATGTCCCCTGGCATCGGGTGATCAATGCCCGGGGCCGGATTTCACTCCCCGAGAACAGTCCGGGCTTTCTCCGCCAGCGCGAGCGGCTCGAGGCCGAGGGCGTCGAATTTGTCGCCGGGCGGGTTTCGCTCGCGCGATTCGGCTGGCGGCCGTCCCTGGACGAACTGCTCTGGGGTCCGCCACCCGGCGAGGATGGCTGAAGCAGGCCCCATAGCGTTGCACTACTATCCCGTGCACAACAAGCTGGCCCGTTTGCCGCGGCCAGCCACCGTGCTCCTGGAGGGGGAACTTCGGCATGAGCTATTTCGTAACCGGCGCCACGGGCTTCATCGGGGGCCATCTGATCAGTCGCTTGCTGGACCGGAAAGGCACCCTCTATGTGCTGGTGCGCCGCGAGTCGAAAAAGAAGTTCGCTGCCCATCGCCGGAAGTGGGGTCGGCGCGCCAACCGTGTGGTGCCGATCACCGGCGATCTGGCCCGCAAGAATCTGGGCGTGTCGAAAAAGAACGTCGCCAAGCTCCGGGATGCCGGGATTCGCCACTTCTTCCACCTGGCCGCCATCTACGACCTGGACGCGGATGCCGCAAGCCAGCACGCCGCCAACGTGGACGGGACCCGCAACGCGGTGTCCTTCGCGAACCAGATCGACGCCGACGTGTTTCACCACACCAGTTCGATCGCGGCGGCGGGGATGTACGACGGCATCTTCCGCGAGGACATGTTCGAGGAGGCCACCGGCCTGGATCATCCTTACTTTCGAACCAAGCATGACGCCGAAGCCGTGGTGCGCGAGGACTGTCAGGTCCCCTTCCGGATCTACCGTCCGGGGATCGTGGTGGGCGATTCTCAGACCGGTGAGATCGACAAGACCGATGGGCCCTATTACTTCTTCAAGCTCATTCAGAAGCTGCGCGATGCGCTGCCGACCTGGATTCCCCTTATCGGCATCGAGGGGGGGCGGATCAACATCGTGCCGGTGGATTACGTCGCCGACGCCATGGACCACATCGCCCATGCCCGGGGCGAGAACGGCGGCACGTTCCACCTCACCGAACCGCATCCGCGCCGGATCGGCGAGCTTCTGAACCTGTTTGCCGAGGCGGCCCACGCGCCGAAAATGTCTATGCGGGTCAACGCAAGAATGTTCGGCGTTGTCCCCGGCTACCTGTGGAAGGGCGTGTCCGGACTGCCGCCGGTCCGGCGCGTCATCGATGTCATTCTCGCGGACCTGGGCATTCCCCGGGACATGATGAAGTTCGTCAATTACCCGACCCGCTTCGATAGTCGAGAGGCCGAGCGGGTGCTCGAGGGATCAGGCATCGACGTCCCGGATCTGGAGACCTATGCCTGGCGGCTATGGGACTACTGGGACCGCCACCTGGACCCGGATCTGCACGTGGATCGCAGCCTGTCGGGCGCAGTCGAGGGCAAGCATGTCGTTATCACCGGAGGCTCCTCGGGCATCGGTCAGGCGACCGCGTATCGGCTGGCCGAAGCCGGCGCTCACGTCATTCTCGTGGCCCGGGGCATGGAAGCCCTGGAGCAAACACGCGACGAGATTCTCAGCCGCAAGGGGACGGTGAGCATCTACGCCTGCGACCTCACCGACGTGGAGGCCATTGATGGGCTTGCGGGCAAGATTCTCCAAGAGCACGGTCATGTCGATATCCTGGTCAACAACGCCGGTCGCTCGATCCGCCGCAGCGTCGAGTTGTCCTACGATCGTTTTCACGACTTCACGCGGACAATCGAGCTCAACTACTACGGCGCGCTGCGCATGATGCTGAGCCTTCTGCCCGGCATGACGGAGCGACGCAGCGGCCAGATCGTCAATATCTCGTCGATCGGCGTGCTGAGCAATGCACCGAGGTTCTCCGCCTACGTGGCCTCGAAAGCAGCGCTGGATGCATTCACGCGCTGTGCGGCGTCCGAGTTTTCCCACAAGGGCATCTCGTTCACCACGATCAACATGCCGCTCGTGCGCACGCCCATGATTGCGCCCACCAAAATCTACAACAACGTGCCGACGATCAGCCCGGAGGAGGCGGCCGAACTGGTGGGCGACGGGATCATCAACAAGAAAAAACGGATCGCCACGCGCCTCGGCATATTTGCGCAGATCTCGCATTTGCTGTTCCCCAAGGTCATGGAGGTGGGAATGAACACCGCATTCCAGATGTTCCCCGACTCGGCCGCCGCAAAGGGGCTCAGCGACAATCAGCGCGACGCGTCGGCCGATCAGATCGCGCTGGCTCAGGTGACCCGGGGTATCCACTGGTAGGGCGCGGCCATGCTTGTCTGTTTCTCACACGGCAAGGAGAGCGGCCCCTGGGGCACGAAGATCTCGGCCATGGCCGGTGTGGTGAGGGACCGGGGCCACACGGCGGAGTCGGTGGACTACCGGGGCCTGGATGATCCCGCCGTGCGCGTGGACAGGCTCGTCGATCACTGCCGGCATTCCCCGGGTCCCGTGCTTCTCGTAGGCTCGAGCATGGGCGGCCACGTCGCGGCGGCGGCGTCCTCGAGGCTGGCCTCGGTGGTGGGTCTGTTCCTGCTTGCTCCGGCGTTTTACATGCCCGGCTACGAGCATCTGACTCCGGAGCCGGGGACCGGGCGGATCGTGGTGGTCCACGGGTGGCAAGACGACGTTGTTCCGGTGGCCAACGCGATCCGCTGGGCGAAGGAGAATCGCGCCGACCTGCATATTTTCCCGGCCGGTCATCGTCTGACGGAGCGGCTGTTCGAGATCAACCGGCTGCTCGACGGATTCCTCGCTCACGTGGAACGGGAAATCGCCCTGTCGTCCGGCCCGACGCCCGCACCCGGAAGCTAGCGCCGTTCGGCGATCGCCTTTTCCGCAATCCGGTCAACCGTGGTCGGGGAAATCAGCTTGAGCCAGCGCCCCAGCCGGCCCCGAGCCGAGGTGATCAGGAGCCGCCTGCGCTGCGCCGCGGCTTCGGTGATCCGTTGGGCGCACTCCTCGGCCGTCATGATGCGGTCTTCGTTCATGGGGGTCTCTTCCAGAGGATTGCCCTTGCCGTCGACCGCACGGCGGTGGATCTCGCTGACCACGAAATCCGGTGCGATCACGGTCACGCTGACCCCTGAGCCGGCCAGTTCGATCCTCAGGGAGTCGAAGAACCCGATCATCGCATGCTTGCTCGCACAATATCCGGTGCGCGCGGGCACCCCGGTGAGGCCGGCGACGCTCGCCACGGCGACGATGCGGCCGCCGGCCCGTTTCAGCCAGGGCAGGGCGTAGCGGGTGCAGTAGACGGACCCGAAATAATTCACCGCCATGAGGTCTTCCAGGAGCCCGGGCTGTTCTATGTCCTCGAAGGCAGCCCACATCGTGCGCCCTGCGTTGGCGACAAGCATGTCGACACCGCCATAGGCGTCCACCGCGGCATCCACGAGCGCCCGGCACTGGTCCTCCTGTGTGACGTCGGTCGTCACGCCGACTGCTTCGGCGCCTAGCGCCTCACATTCGACCACCAGTTCCGCGAGGCGGGTGGCGTTGCGGGCCGCCAGCACGAGCCTCGGGCGGGACGGCGCAAGCTGTAGCGCGAGCGCCCGGCCAATGCCTTCGGATGCGCCCGTGATAATGACCACCTGTTCGGTGAACTCGCCCATTGACCGTCTCCCGAAGCTCCGTACCGGCGGCGAGCGTAGCACGCCCGGCGGCTCCCGGAGTTGCGCGAGCCACGCGCGGCAGGCTATGTTCCCGCCCGCCCCGGAAACGCAACGAGCCCCCAGGTTATGCAACGAACTCCCGAGCCCGAGTTGATGGATGAGCCCGAGCAGGCACGGGCCTATGCCGAGGCGGATTTCGACGAGCCCAACGAGCAGTTTGTCGAGCAGGCAATCGAATGGCTGGGCGATCTTCCCGATACGGCCGCGGTGCTCGATCTCGGATGTGGCCCGGGGGACATTACCCTGCGTCTGGCTCGCGCTCTGCCGTCAGCTCGGGTCCACGGGCTCGACGGGTCCCCGGCGATGCTGGCCATCGCGAGGAACCGCCTGGCGTCCGAGACCGACGGTCGTGTCGCCTTCATCCAGGGCCTGGTGCCGGGAGCCGAGCTGCCCCTGCAGAGCTACGACGCCATCGTCAGCAACAGTCTGTTGCATCATCTGCACCGTCCCGCCTGCTTCTGGGAAATGATTGCCGACACGGGGGCGCCCGGCGCGCCGGTGGTGGTCATGGACCTGTTCAGGCCCGCCGATGCAGAAACGGCCCGGGAACTGGTGGCCACCTATGCCGCCGACGAGCCCGAAGTGCTACGCAAGGACTTTCATGCCAGCCTGCTCGCCGCCTTCGAGCCGGCCGAGGTCCTGGACCAGCTCGCTGCCTGTCGCCTGGAGGGGTTCGCGGTGGATGCGGTCAGCGATCGCCATATGCTGATTCGCGGGCACCTGCCCCGGTAGCCTGCCGGCTGTTCTCCAGTGCTTCGACAAAGCGCTGCCGCCAGACATTGATATCGTTCTTGCGCAGCACCGCCAGCATGTCCGTATGCCGCTCCACGCGTTCTTCTCTTGCCATGCTGGCGGCGGTCTGCAGGCCCTCGGCGACACCCCTGCCGTCGTAAGGATTGACCATCACGGCGCTGGTCAGCTCCCGCGCCGCGCCGGCCAGCTGGGACAGTACCAGTACGCCGGGGTCGGCCGGGTCCTGCGCCGCCACGTATTCCTTGGCCACGAGGTTCATGCCGTCGCGCAGCGGCGTGACAAAACCGATGCGGGCCAGGCGCAGGAAACCCATCAGCGTGGGTCGGGCGAAGCCGCGGTTGAGATAACGGATCGGGACCCACTCCGGCTCCGCGAACCTGCCGTTGATGTTGCCGGTGAGCTGCTCGAGTTCTTCGCGGATGTCCTGGTAGGCCCGCACACCCGCCCGTGTCGGCGGCGCAATCTGCATGTAGACCAGCTGGCCACGGGACGAAGGATAGTCCGACAACAGCTGATCGAAGGCGCGAAACCGGTCCGGCAGCCCCTTGCTGTAGTCCAGCCGGTCCACGCCCATAATCAGCGGGCGCCCCATGAGCGCCCGCTCGAGCCGCTGCACCGAGGCGAGCCTGGCTGACTCCTGGGCTTGTTGAGCGCACTCGTCCACATCGATGCCGATGGGGAATACGTCCACCGTCAGCCGTCGCTGGATCGCCTCGATACGGCCGCTGTCATTGCCCCGGCGGTCGCCTCCGAGGCCCGCGAATCGCAGGCACTCCAGGAAGTCCTCCCGGTCCTGCTCGGTCTGGAAGCCGATCACGTCATACATGCACAGCGACTGCAGAATCTGCCGCCAGGGCGGTAGCGCCTGCAGCACGGCAATGCCCGGGAACGGGACGTGCAGGAAGAACCCGATGGGATTCGTCACACCGGCCCTGCGGAGTTCCTCGGCAAGCGGGAAGAGATGGTAGTCGTGGACCCAGATCAGGTCGTCGGGTTCAAGCAGCGGCAGCAGCTTGCGTGCAAAGGTCGTGTTGACCCGGCGCCAGGCCTCGTACTGGGAGCGGTCGTAGCTGAAGAATCCCAGCAGATAGTGGGCCAGCGGCCACAGGGAACCGTTGGAGAAGCCGTTGTAATAGGCGTCGAAGTCGGTTTCGTTCAGTTCGATTGTGGCGAACGTGATTTTGCCCCGCCGTTTCAGCTCGGCGTCTTTGGCTTCTCCGGTGCAGGTGGTTCCGCCCCAGCCAAACCAGATACCGCCCTGCTGCTTCAGGGCGCCCATGACGCCGACGGTGAGTCCGCCGGCCGATTTCCCGGCCTTGGGCTCCGCTACTCGATTGGATACGACAACGATTCGGCTCAAAACGCTTTTTCCCATGGTTCGCTGAGACGGATGGCGGCGAGGATGATGCCGACGAGGCTGTAGGTCTGAGGGTAGTTGCCCCACAGTTCACCGGTATCGGGATTCAGATCCTCGGACAGCAGTCCCAGCCGTGTTCTGCACGACAGGATGTTTTCGAACAGCGCCCGCGCCTCGTCACGGCGGCCGACGCTTGCGAGCGCATTGATGTACCAGAATGTACAGATATTGAAGGCGTTCTCGGGTGCGCCGAAATCGTCCTCCGCACGATAGCGGAACAGGTGATCGCCGCGCCGCAGGTTGGTCTCGATTACTGTGAGCGTGCTCTGATAGCGTGGATCGTCCGCCGCCAGGAACCCCAGCTCCTGCATCAACAGCATGCTCGCATCCAGCTCCGGGCGGCCGAACGCTTCGGTGAAGCACTGCTGTTCGGCATTCCAGGCCTCGCGGTTGATGACTGCCCGGATACGCTCCGCCTGCTCGTGCCAGTAGCGGGCCCGATCGCTGACTCCCATTCGGTTGGCGATACGCTCCAGTCGGTCACAGGCGGCCCAGCACATCAGGGAGGAGAACGTGTGTATGCGCCGCCTTCCCCGGTATTCCCAGAGGCCGGCATCGGGCTGATCGTGCCGTTCCACGGCGCGTTCCCCGACGGCCTCCAGGAGCCGGAACAGTTCCAGGTCCCCGCGCCGGGCGAGGCGTGAATCGAAGAACACGTGGGCTGCCGACAGGACCACGGATCCGTAGACGTCGTTTTGCACCTGTTCCCAGGCCTGATTGCCTACCCGAACCGGGCCGTCGCCCCGGTAGCCGGACAGGGAATCGATCACCCGCTCGGTGAGTTGCTGTTCGCCGGTGATCCCGTACACCGGCTGCAGGACGCCGCCGTCGCTGGCCACGGATACGTTCACGATGTAGCGCAGGTATGCCTCCATGGTCCGGGTTGCGCCGAGGCGGTTCAACGCATTGACCGTGAAGTAGCTGTCTCTGAGCCAGCAGAACCGGTAGTCCCAGCAGCGGCCGCTGCCCGGTGCCTCGGGAATCGATGTGGTCATCGCCGCGATCACGGCGCCGGTATCCTCGAAGGTGCAGAGCTTCAGCGTGATCGCGGCGCGGATGACGGCTTCCTGCCATTGGAAGGGCACGGCCAGCCCCCGGACCCAGCGCAGCCAGTAGTCCCGGGTCATCTCGTAAAAGCGCCGCGCGGTCGTCACCACGCTGTCGCGGAGACTTTCGTCTGGTCCGAGGAGCAGAGTGACCGGCCGGTCGAGCACGAACGGCGTTTCTTCCATCACGTGGCTGAGGGCAAGATCGGTGGTCAGGCGCAGCGTCAGGTCCGGCATGATGTAACGGATGTGGTTGCTGCCGAACGAGGTCTCGGGTACCTGCTCGCCATATTGCGCGGCCGGCCTCAGGCGCGCCACGACTCGCGGGCTCCCGGCGAGAGGCTCCACGTAACGGACAATCGTGACCGGATGAAAGACCCGGTCATACTGTTCGAAGCGAGGGCAGAAATCGGTGACCTTTACGCGCCCGCCATGCCGGTCCTCGAGTATCGTTTCCAGGATGGGAGTGTTCGGGACGTAGTGCTGTTCCGATCGGACCTGATCGAGCAGCTCGATCTCGTAGGTACCGCGCTCGGACTCCGAGGCGTCGCCGGCGAGCAGCGTGCAGAACACGGGGTCGGAGTCGAATCTCGGCAGACAGGACCAGACGATCCTGCCGCGGTCGTCAATCAGTGCGCTGATCTGGCAATTGCCGATCACTCCCAGTTCGAGACTGGCGGCCCGGGCCGGGTCCTGACTAGCGGTCGCTACCATGCTCTGCCTCCCAAACGGCATCCAGCCGCTGGCCGTCGACGTCGAGAAAAAAGGCCGTCTTCCGGGTAACCGGAGGCGGCGTGTTCGAGGATGACATGCCCCCACCTTAGAGCCTGCGACCGCGGTGCGCCAGACGGCACCGGCCTGCATGGCCTCTGGTACCATGGCGTCCCCCGGGATCCTGCACATTATGAAAATCTGGCACAGCCTATACCGGGCCTTCATGGCCGTGTTCCGGCGCATCCTGTTTGTCTGGGTCCGCACGGAAACCCTCGAGCCGCAGCTTGACCGGCTCAAGGGCCTCGGCGGGGGCAAGCCGGTCTGCTACGTGCTGGAGGTGCCTTCGGTCACCGACATGGCCGTCCTGGAGCGGGAGATTTCCGAAGCCGGACTCCGGCGCCCCCTCGAAGGTCTGGGTACGCCGCTGGACGAATGGCGCGCGGTGATATTTCTGCGCCACCAGCGCTACGGCAGAAAGCCCCACCACAGCGAGCGCCTCAGCCGGCTGGTCGAGGCGGTCCGCGACGGGGTCGTCGATGACGTTACCCTCGTTCCGGTGTCGATTTTCTGGGGCCGTTCCCCGGAGAAGGAGCAGTCGGCGTTCAAGCTGATGTTCTCCGAGGGATGGGGGCTCGTCGGCCGGATCCGCCGCCTGTTCCAGGTCATTCTCTACGGCCGCCAGACCCTCGTGCTGTTCAGCGAGCCGGTCTCGATGCGCGTGCTGACCGAGCAGGGTGACGACGCTGAGCGGATCACCCGCAAACTGGCCCGGGTGCTCAGGGTGCATTTTCGGCGTCTGCGCATGGCCACGATCGGTCCCGACCTCTCCCACCGTCGAATGATCGTCAGCGAGGTCGTCGAATCCGCATCCGTCCGCAGGGCGATCAGGCGGGAATCTGAATCCGCCGGTATCTCCCTGGCCAAGGCCGAGGAACGGGCGCGAGTCTACGCCATGGAGATTGCGGCCAATTTTTCCTATCCGGCCATCCGCTTTCTCGAACGGGTCCTGACCCGCCTCTGGGACCAGCTGTATGACGGCGTCGAGGTGAACTACATCGACGGACTCAAGGAGGTCGCGGAGGGCAACGAGATCATCTACGTGCCCTGCCATCGCAGCCATATAGACTACCTTCTTCTGTCGTTCGTGATCTTCAAGAACGGCATGGTCTGCCCGCATATTGCCGCGGGACTGAATCTCAACATGCCGGTCGTCGGGCCCGTTCTTCGTCGCGGCGGGGCGTTTTTCATGCGCCGCAGTTTCCGGGACAAGCCGCTGTATGCGGCCGTGTTCAGCAAGTACGTGGCCCTGAACCTGGCCCGCGGCGTGCCGATCGAGTATTTCATCGAAGGCGGGCGCAGCCGTACCGGGCGGCTGCTGCAGCCCAAGCCCGGCATGCTGTCCATGACGGTGACCGGCTACCTGGCCCAGCCGACCCGGCCGGTCGTGTTCGTGCCTGTGTATTTCGGGTACGAGCGGCTGATCGAAGGGCGGACCTACGTATCGGAGCTGGAAGGCCGGCCCAAGTCCAAGGAAAGTCTCGGCGGGCTGGCGCGTGCCCTGAAGGAGCTCAAGCGGGAGTTCGGAAAGGTGCACGTGAACTTCGGCGAGCCGATCCCGCTGGATCCGGTGCTCGACGCCCATCGGCCCGGGTGGCGGGATGAGCTGATCGAGCCCGAGGTCAGGCCGAAGTGGGTCGGGCCGCTCGTGGACGATCTCGGCATACAGATCCTCACGCACATCAATGCAGCCGCTGACGTGAACCCGGTCAACCTGCTGGCCACCGTGCTGTTGTCCACGTCCCGCGCCGCGCTCGTGGAGGGTCCCCTGATCCGGCTGCTGGACCTGTATTCCCGCATTCTGGCCGAGGCGCCGTATGGGGACCGGGTGACCGTTACGCCCCTCAGCGGCGCGGAGATCGTTCGCTACGGCGAGCGCCTCGGCATGCTCGAGCGCAAGCCCCACAAGCTGGGCGACATCATCGCACTGAAGCCGGAGGAGAACGTGATCTCCGGCTACTACCGCAATAACGTGCTGCATCTTCTCGTGCTGCCGTCCCTGGTGGCGTGTTGCTTCCTGGACCGTGCCAGCCTGTCGGTGGAGCACGTGCGGCGGCTGGTCGCGATGGTCTATCCGTTTATCCGCACGGAGCTGTATCTGTCCTGGTCGGAGGATGAGCTGGAGGGCCAGGTGCTCGACGGGGTCATCGACGTCCTGGTGCGCTGCGGGCTGTTGAAGCGGCGCAACCCCGGCGGCCGGGCCGGACTGCACCGGCCCGAGGAAACCGAGCCCGCCGCTGTGCAGCTGTCACTCCTGGCCCGAGCAGGTCTTCCGACCCTGGAGCGTTATTACATGACCGTCGCGCTGCTGATGCAGCACGGGTCGGGCGAACTGAGCCAGACCGAGCTCGAGCAGCTGTGCCTGCTGATGGCGCAGCGCATGAGTCAGCTCCACCAGTTCAGCGCGCCGGAGTTTTTCGACAAGAACCTGTTCCGGGCATTCATTGCCCGTCTCCGCGAGCGGGACGTGATCCAGAAAAACGAGGACGGAAAACTGGTCTTCGGGGAAGCGCTGGAACGGGCGGACCGGGACGCGCGGCTGATCCTCAACGAGCGGCTTCGGCATGACATTTTGCGGGTCATCAACCTCCATCAGGAGCCCCTCGTAACCGCCTAATCTTGCTGCAATGCAACGCGCAGCTGAGAGCCAATGGGGCCTATCGAATCCGTCTGTGGTCGACTTTGACATTTCATCGTCGCAGGGAGAACGGCGGTTGCCCGCCGCGTCCTTCGACGGGCGCCGCACGGCCTCAAAGCGCTTTATTCACCGGCCCTTGCAACGCCGCGCGGCGGGCTGTTGCGTGCCACAGACGCGATCTTTTGCGCGTCATTCCCCCGCTGGCCCCTTCCGGCAAGTGATTCGGCGAGATCTGGGAAACGGCCTTAAACCCTTGATGTTGTTTTCCGGATACGGATTCGGTACTAATTCGCAGCAGACGCAGTGGCCCACGGACGCAGCATGTGGCGGCCGGGATATAACGAGTAGTGGTGTGCACGCACCCGAATAACGAGACCTATAAGCTGGGGAGTCAGATGAGAACGAATCCCTTCTCTGCCCGTTCGGGCGGGAGTCCGCTGGTGGCAGCGGCAGTCGCATCCGCCCTTGCGGTTGGCCTGGCAGCCCTTCCGCACAATGCCGATGCCTTCGAATGGACCGCGGGCGACAACTGGACCGGCAGCTTCGATACGACGCTGAGTTACGGTGCCCGCTGGCGGGTCGAGGGACGGGACGGGCGCATCATCTCGACCAGCGCCGGCGGCCGGGGCCGCAGCGGCAACATCGACGACGGCAACCTCAACTTCGACACCGGTCTGGTGTCCAGCGCCATCAAGGCCACCTCCGAGTTCGAACTTTCGTTCAAGGAGAAATACGGCATCTTCGTGCGCGGTACCGGCTTCTACGACTTCGAAGCCAACGAGACCGAGCGCACGGACATCGACAGCTCGGTGGACGACAAGGTGGAGGGCAAATTCGATCTGCTCGACGCGTTTGCCTACGCCCGCTTCAACGTCGGCAGCATGCCCGCCCAGTTCCGTATTGGCGAACAGGTGATCAGCTGGGGCGAGAGCACGTTCATCCAGAACGGCATCAACATCATCAACCATATCGACGTCTCGAAGCTGCGTGTGCCCGGTGCGGAACTCAAGGAGGCCCTGCTGCCCCAGGACATTGCGTATTTCAGCATCGAGCCCACCCTGAACACGTCGGTGGAACTCTTTTATCAGTACGACTGGGACGACACCGAGCCGGACGTGGCCGGGTCGTACTTCAGCAACAACGACTTCGCCGTGGACGGCGGCAAGTTCGTGATGCTGGGCTTCGGTGCCTGGTCCGACCTGGGGACCGACTTTTCCAGCCTGGGCGGCGGGTTGTACGAGGACTTCAACAAGGTACCCCGCGTCGGCGGCGGCACTCCCGATGACGGCAACCAATATGGCGCCGCCTTCCGGGTCTATTTCGACAACCTGATGAACGGCACGGAATTCGGGTTCTACTACATCCGCTATCACAGCCGGTTGCCGCTGATCAGTGGCACCACTGGCACCCAGGCGGGGTTTGGCAACGCGGCCGGCTCGGCCACGGCCGTCGGCGGAGCGGCCCAGGCCCTCGCGGCCGGCCTGCCCTTCGACGCCGCGGTGCAGACGGCGGCCGCCCAGGCCGTGGCGACCGCCGCCGGGCTGGGCGGAACCCTCAGCCAGGAAGACGCCGTGGACCAGGCTACCATCGGCGCCAACACGTATCTCGGCAGCGGTGGCGATGCGGTCGCCAGTCTGTCGAGTTCGTTTGCCAGCTACCAGTTGGGCATTACCTCCAACTACTTCACGGAGTTTCCCGAGGACCTGGATCTTTACGGCGTTTCCTTCAACACGTTCCTCCCGGGCGGCATTGCCTGGCAGGGCGAGGTGTCACTGAAGAAGGACGCACCGCTGCAGTTCGACGACGTGGAAGTCCTGTTCGCGGCCCTGTCTCCGCTGGACAATCTGGGCGCGCAGCCCGGTTTCTGCCCGACCAACCCGCAGGCCGTCGGCCGCCTCGGCTGCTACGGTCAGCTCGGGCCCAAGGGACTGAACGAGCGCATCCAGGGCTGGGACGAGCGGGACTGGTGGCAGTTCCAGACCACGCTGACGTATCTCAGCGGGCCGCTGCTGGGGGCCAACTCCGGCGCCTTCGTCTGGGAGGGTGGCGCGACGTACATCGACGACTTCCCGGACGGCATCAAGGGCGGGCCGAACAACCGGGGCCTGCGCTACAACGGCGAAGGCACCTCGGTGTCCGGCAACTCCTCGCTGGCCGGCAGCCACTTCGGCGAGGTGGAGGGCGGGGATCACTTCCCGGACGAATTTTCCTGGGGTTACCAGCTCATCGCCAGGCTGGACTACAACAATCTGGTCGGTCCCTGGACGGTCTCGCCCCGGGTCGGCTGGCGGCACGACGTCAGCGGCAACACGCCGGGACCCGGCGGCTCGTTCCTCGAGGACCGCACCGCACTGTCCCTGGGCATTCGCGGCAATTTGCAGAACAAGTGGGAGCTCGACGTGAGCTATACCCAGTTCGACGGTGCCGGCCGCTACTACACCACTAACGACCGCGACTTTATCGGCTTTACCGCGAAGTTCTCGTTCTAGGCGCCGCGCGCCGGAGAACTCGCGAACCCGTGACGAGGAGTACTGTATTCATGCTCAGGAAATCGCTTTTGACCCTGGCCGGCCTGACCGCCGCCGCCGTCGGCTGGACGTCGGCCCAGGCGGAGATATCCGCTGATCAGATCGCTCGTCTGAGCTCGGAGCTGACCCCGCTCGGGGCGGTTCGTGCCGGCAACGACGCGGGCACGATTCCCGCATGGGAGGGGGGCATCACCAGCCCCGCGGAAGCGGGATTCCCGGATTTCCGCGCCGGCGGCCATCATCCGGACCCCTTTGCCTCGGATCAGCCCCTGTACACCGTGAATGCGGCCAACATGGGTGAGTACGACGCCGTGCTGACGGACGGACACAAGGCCCTGTTGCAGGCTTATCCCGACTACTTCATGAACGTGTACCCGACCCGCCGCAGCGCCGCCGTGCCCGAGCGGATCTACGAGGCGACCGCGCGCGTGGCGGCCACCGCGACGCTCATCGACGGCGACAACGGCGTGGTCAATTCCATCAACGGAATCCCGTTTCCGATCCCCGACAACGGCGTCCAGGCCATCTGGAATCACATCCTCCGCTATCGCGCGGACATGGCCGAACGAACCATCGGCCAGGCCGCCGTCACCCGGGACGGCAGCTACACCCTCGTGAAGTTCACCGATAACTACCTGGGCCTCTACGGCCTCGAGGGCGTCCAGGAGTCCGATCTCGACAACGTGATCCTCTACTTCAAGCAGCGCGTCGTGGCGCCGGCCCGGCTGGCCGGAGAGCTGCTCCTGGTCCACGAAACCATGGACCAGAATAAGGAAAACCGCCGCGCCTGGATCTACAACCCGGGCCAGCGCCGGGTCCGCCGGGCGCCCAACGTGGCGTTCGACTTTCCGCGGACTGCCTCGGACGGCACGGCGACCTCGGATCAGTTCGACATGTATAACGGCAGCCCGGAGCGCTACAACTGGACGCTGGTGGGCCGCGAGGAGCGGCTGGTTCCCTACAACTCCTACAAGCTCCACAGCAACGGCCTGAAGTACACCGACATCCTGAAGCCGCTGCACGTCAACTCGGAGCATGCGCGCTACGAGCTGCATCGCGTCTGGGTCGTCGACGCCGAGCTCAAGGAAGGCACCCGCCACATTTACAAGAAACGCCGCTTCTACATCGACGAGGACTCCTGGCAGGTGCTCGCCGTGGACTGCTATGACAACCGCGATGAGCTCTGGCGTGTCCAGGAGGGTCATGTCATCAACTACTACGACGTGCCCACGCTGTGGACCACGCTGGAAACCACAACCGACCTCCAGTCGGGCCGGTATCTGGCGATCGGCCTGAACAACGAGGAACGCACGACCTACGATTTCAACGTGACGCTGAGCAAGGAGGATTTCAGCGTGGCTTCGCTGCGGCGGGCCGGCACTCGTTGACGCATGAGGCAATGCCACAACGCCGGCGCGAGCCGGCGTTGTGGCGTTTACGAATCAAACGCTGACCTAGTGAGACCGCCGCCCATGGCGTTACGACAATATTCTTGCGTGGCCACCGGCCTGTGCCTGTCGGTTGTCGCGGTGCCCGCAACCGCGGTGGAGGGCTTCGAAGCCCAGCCGGCGCAAATCGCGCCCCTCGCCGACAGCACCTTGCTCCTCGACGCCGTCCATGTGGACGGCGTTTATGTTGCGGTAGGCGATCGGGGCCATATCCTGACCAGCAGCGATGCCGGCGAGACCTGGCAGCAGCAGGCTGTGCCGACCCGGTCCATGCTGACGGCCGTGTGGTTTCACGACCGCCAGACCGGATGGGCCGTTGGCCACGACGCCCTGGTGCTCAAGACGACCGATGGTGGCGAGACCTGGACCCCGAAGCACTACGCGCCGGACCCGGAGCAGCCGTTGTTCGATGTCTGGTTTGCCGAAGACGGCCAGCGGGGCCTGGCCGTGGGTGCGTACGGATTCCTGTTGTCCACGGCCGACGGGGGTGAAACCTGGGAGGCCAGTTCCCTGGAAGCAGACACCTGGGATCCGCAGGCCGCCGAAGCAGAGGCCGGCGGAGAGGACGATCCGGCAACCGAAGCACTCGACGAGGATGAAGGCTACGACGAGTGGGACGACGTGGAAGGCGGCGTTCATTTGAACAAGATCAGCAGGGCCGCGGACGGCACGCTGTGGATCGGCGCCGAAGCCGGCAATCTCTATCGCTCCGATGACGGTGGCGACACCTGGCTCAAGATCCCGACACCCTACGACGGGTCATTTTTCGGCATCCTCCCGGTGGGCAGCTCCGGCGTGCTGGCTTTCGGCCTGCGCGGCAATCTGTTTTTCACCGATGACCGGGGCGCGAACTGGACCCGGCTCGAGACGCCGGAAACCGTTTCGCTCAATGATGCGCTCGAGCTTGAAGACGGCCGGATCGTGATTGTCGGCATGGCCGGTACCTTGCTGGTCGGCAGCCCGGAGACGGGCTTCGAGCTGAGACAGCAGGAGGACCGAAAAGCGATTGTGCAGGTGCTTCCCGCGGACGGCTCGCTGCTTCTCTTCGGTGAAGCCGGAGCTGTGAAAATTCCCGTGCCGGCAGGCTGACCCGGACTCGAACAAGGCGCCACCATGAAAGATTCTCGCTTCGTCAAGGGCCTTGAGTCCCTGATTTTCGACCACAAACCCGCCGTGATCGGCGTGTTTCTTCTGGTGACGCTGTTCCTGGGATATACGGCGGCCACCCAGCTGCGTATCGACGCGGGTTTTTCGAAGCAACTGCCCCTCGAGCATGAGTACATGCAGACGTTCGTCGAGTATTTCGACGAGTTCGGCGGCGCCGACCGGGTGCTCGTGGCCCTCGTGGCGAAAGACGGGGACATGTTCGACCCCGAGTTCTTCGAAACCCTGAAACAGGCGACCGATGCGGTGTTTTTCGTCCCGGGCGTGGACCGCCCTCGGGTGACGTCGCTGTTCACGCCCAATACCCGTTACCTGGAGGTCGTCGAGGACGGGATCCAGAGCGGACCGGTAATCCCGGCGGACTTTCAGCCCGAGGCCGGGAGCCTGGAAACGGTTCGCAAGAACATTCTGAAGGCCGGGCTGGTGGGCCGTCTGGTAGCGAACGACTTTTCCGGGGCGCTGATCAGCGCAACGCTGCTGGAGGTCAATCCCGACACCCAGGAGAAACTGGACTACTTCGAAGTCGCCAGGCGATTCGAGGAAGACGTGCGCGGTGCCTTCGAAACCGACGAGATCAGCGTCCACATCATCGGCTTCGCGAAAGTGATCGGCGACGTGAAGGACGGCGCCAATCGCGTGCTGTTGTTCTTTCTCATTGCGATCGTCATTACGACGTTGCTCGTCTACATCTACAGCCAGTCCTGGCGCATCACCTTTGTGCCGGTGATCTGCTCCCTGCTGGCGGTCATCTGGCAGCTCGGCCTGCTGCCGCTGATTGGCATCGGCATCGATCCGATGGGTCTGCTCGTGCCGTTTCTGGTCTTCGCCATCGGTGTATCTCACGGCGTGCAGATGATCAGCTCGGTGCGTATGGAGATGTTCGACGGGGCCAGTCCGGATGAGGCGGCAAGGACCAGTTTTCGGCGCCTGCTGCTGCCCGGCGGTATTGCCCTGATCTCCGACACGATCGGCTTTATCACGATTCTTCTCATCAAGATTCAGGTGATCCAGGAGATGGCCATCGCCGCGAGCGCGGGTGTTGCGGCCATCATTCTGACCAACCTGATTCTTCTTCCCGTGCTGCTGTCCTACATCAACCCGGCCGACGACTACGAGGAGCGCCTGAAGCGCCGCGCCGCGCAGCTCGCCCCCGTCTGGACATCCCTGACAAAGGTGAGTGAGCGTCCCACTGCCCTGGTGATCATTCTCATCGCCGTTGGCCTGCTCGGTTTCGGCTGGTGGAAGGGCAGCCAGGTGAAGATCGGCGATCTTCAGGCAGGCGTGCCGGAGCTGCGCCCGGATTCCCGGTACAACCTCGACAGCATCATGATCACGGAGAAGTTCTCCATCGGCGTGGATCTGATTCAGGTGATCGTCCAGTCCGAGCCGGATGCCTGTATTGATCACGAAAAGATGGCCGCGATCGACGAATTCGCCTGGCACATGCGCAACCAGCCGGGCGTCCAGGACGTGCTGTCCCTGCCGCAAATCGGCCGGATCGTCTGGGCCGGCTGGAACGAGGGCTATCCCAAGTGGCGCGTGCTGTCACGTGACAGCCGCAACCTGGTCCAGTCAGTGGCGCGGATCGAGACGAGCACCGGACTGCTGAACGAGGAATGCAGCGTCATGCCGGTCATGATCTTCACCACGGATCACAAGGCCGAGACCATCAGCGCCATCGTGCAGGAGGTCAAGGACTACCGGGATGCGCACCCCACGGAGGGGATCGAGTTTCGACTGGCCACGGGCAACGTCGGCGTGATGGCGGCAACCAACGAAGATGTGCAGGCCGCCCAGTTCCCGATCCTGCTCGGCGTGTTTTCGGCGGTGATCCTGCTTTGCTGGCTGTCGTTCAGGTCGATCAGGGCGGTGCTGGCCATCATCATTCCCCTGGGGCTGGTCTCCCTGCTGGCCTACGCCCTGATGAGTTTTCTGGGCATCGGTCTGAAGGTGAATACCCTGCCGGTGGTGGCCCTGGGCGTCGGTATCGGCGTGGACTACGGAATCTACATCTACAGCCGCTTCAAGAGCTACCTGGACAAGGGCGAGGATATCCAGACCGCCTTTCACGACACCCTCAAGGTGACCGGCAATGCCGTCATCTTTACCGGGATCACCCTGGGTATTGGCGTGTTTACCTGGATCTTCTCGCCGCTTCAGTTCCAGGCGGACATGGGGATTCTGCTGACGTTCATGTTCGTGGTGAACATGCTCGGGGCGATCCTGCTGCTCCCGGCCATCGCCTCCTGGCTCTTGCCGGCGGACCGGCACGGAAAGTCAGCCGATAGCTGATCCGGCTGCCTGGCAGGCGCTTGTGAGGGGGCGTTAGGGGAACGCGGCTCAGGCGTTCAGATCGGGGATCAGCTCGCTTTCCAGACGGGTGATCTGGTCCTTGATCATGAGCTTTCGTTTTTTCAGGCGTTTCAGCATGATCTGATCCACCAGCGGATCCTCCGCCAGCCGGCCGATCACGCTGTCCAGATCCCTGTGCTGAATGCGCAGGTCCCTCAGCTTCGCCCGGTCGCGGAAGACTTCGGTGTCGACGTTGTCGCTCATGTATTGCTGCTATCCGGGGACGCGCTGCCGAGATGATGCCATACGGGCCGCACTTGTGAGGGAAGCTTAGCCAAACGCCCCAGGCGCTGCCAGGCGCGTCCTGGCTCATGGAAGTCCGAACCGACGGAGCCGGCCAGGTCCCAGCCGACCGCGAGGCCCGCGAGATGCCGCACCTCGGCGGGGTCCGCCCCGGCCCGCACAACCTCCAGTGCGCCGCCGCCGGCTTCCCGGAATTCGTTCAGCAGCGCGGCCATTCGGGTACGGGTAAGCCGGTAGCGCGCGGGGTGGGCGAGAACGGGAATGCCACCGGCTTGCGTGATCCATTCACATGCGCATTCCAGCCCGGCCCATCGGGTAGCCACGTAGGCAGGGCGGCCCTGCCCGAGCCAGCGCTTGAAGGCGGCCTGGAAGTGTTTCGCCTGTCCCTCGGCGACCAGCCACCGGGCGAAGTGGGTCCGGCCCGGCAAGCCGCCGCCGGCAAGATGGCGGGCGCCGGCCTCGGCGCCCGGAATGCCGTGCCGCGCCAGGCGGGCACCGATTTCGACGGCGCGGATGCGCCGTTGTGTCCGCAGACCGGCCAGCCCGTTCGCCAGGGAAGCCGACTCCGGGTTCACGTTCAGGCCGACCACGTGCAGGAGATGCTTGTTCCAGGTCACGGAAATCTCGACCCCCGGGATCAGGGTGAGCCGGCCACGAGCGGCCCTGCGGGCGGCATCCAGGCCATCGAGCGTGTCATGGTCGGTGAGCGCCAGCTGCGCCACACCCGCTTCGGCGGCGGCGTCCACGAGCGCCTCCGGAGCAAGCGATCCGTCGGAGGCCGTGGAATGGGTATGCAGGTCCCGGACCGTCACGATGCCGGTCCGGAGTGCGAGGTGGCCAGACCTGAGGACTCCACGCTCCGGCCGTTCAGCACGACAAAGCCCTGCAGGCAGCGGAGGCCGTCGTCGGTATAATCAAAGACATAGTGGCGGCGCAGCGTCCATCGTCCCAGCGGGCTGCGAACCGGCCGTAAGCGCGCCAGCGCGACCGTATCGTCGAGCAGCGTAAGGCGCAGGTGCGTACACAATTCTCCGGCCGCCCGGTTGGCGGCGTCCCGTGCCCCGACCGACTCGTACCAGAACCAGACGAGGCCGAGCAGGGCACCAAGCAGCAGCATCCAGCCACCCATGAGTCTTCCGCCGCTGGCCTAGAGATACCGGGTCCAGTCCCTGCTGCCGTCCGCGAAGGCGATGAAGAACGGATTGAGGATGTCGGCCTTGGCGTTGTAGCTCAGCGGCTCCCCCTCGATCGTAATCACGCCCCCGCCTGCCGCTTCCAGGACCGCCTGGGCTGCTGCGGTATCCCATTCGGAGGTGAGTCCGAGGCGCGGATACACGTCGGCGTCGCCCCGCGCGACCAGGCAGAATTTGAGTGAGCTGCCCATCGGCACCATCTCGTGGTCACCGAGGCGCTCGAGGTAGCCATCCAGGGACTTGCCGCGGTGGGACCGGCTGCCGACAACCCGCACCGGGCCGTCCGCCAGGCGCGCGGCCCGGATCGGCGTTTCGTCCGCATCACCGTTCTTGGAGAACGCGCCAACCCCGTCGCAGCCGAAATAGCTTTCGCCGGTCACCGGAACATGCACGACCCCGAGTACCGCCTTGTGGCCGTCGATGAGCGCGATATTGACGGTGAACTGGCCGTTGCGGTTGATGAACTCCTTGGTCCCGTCCAGCGGGTCCACCAGCCAGTAGCGGGGCCACTGCGAGCGCGTTTCAAAGGGGATCTCGCCGGATTCCTCCGAGAGTATGGGCAGATCCGGAGTCAGCGCCTCGAGTCCGGCGATGATCGTCCGGTGGGAGGCGAGATCAGCCGCGGTCAGGGGGGAATCGTCGGCTTTCGCTTCGACGTCGAAATCGGTCTCGTAAATCCTGAGGATTTCCTGCCCGGCTTTTCTGGCGATGTCGAGCGCGGGATGCAGAAGGGATTGCAGATTGTCAGTCATGAGGGGGCGGACTCCATTTTGTTCGTCCGGGAGGAATGTGGGCACTATGATACCCACCCATGGACCTCGTCTCCCGTGAACCATTTCATTGGTCGGACTACGACACGGTGCTGTTCGATATGGACGGCACCCTGCTGGACCTGAAATTCGACAACTACTTCTGGCAGGAACTCGTTCCGGAGAAGTACGCGGAACGCCACGGTCTCTCCGGGGAGCAGGCGGTCCATGTCCTGGGTCCCCGCTTCGCCGAACGTCGGGGAACCCTCGAATGGTACTGCCTCGATTTCTGGAGCCGGGAGCTCGGCCTCGACATTCGTGCCCTGAAGCGCGAGGCAGAGGACCATATCGACTTTCTGCCGGATGTCCCGGAATTCCTGGCCGATATTCGTGAACTGGGCAAGCGCCTCGTGCTCGTGACCAATGCTCATCACGGGTCCCTGGAGGTCAAGCTGGCCAGGACGGGTCTCGATCAGTGGCTGGACGCGGTGCATACGTCCCATGACCTGGGCCTGCCGAAGGAGCACGCGGATTTCTGGGGCCGGCTGCTCACCGTGGAGCCCTTCGACCCGCAACGGACCGTTCTTGTTGACGACAGCCTGCCGGTGCTTCGTTCAGCCCACGATTTCGGTATGGCCCGGGTCATCGCCATTCGCCGCCCCGACACGACGCGGCCGCCCCGGGACATCGCCGAATTTCCGGCAATCGAGGCCGTTACCGACCTTCACCCCCGCCGTCGGGAGCCGGAGGACTGACATCCCCGTTGCTGCGGGATGGCTTGCGTCGGCGCCGGCGGCGTTTCTTCTTTGCGCCGTCAGCCGTGCTCCCGGGGGCAGTGCCCGTCGCGGGTGCGGTCTCGGTGGCCGGAGCGGGCGCCCCGGCCCCGGCTTCGGACGGAGACCCGCCGCGGCGTTCCGGCGGCCTGCGGCCCCGGCCACCCCCGCCACCCCCGTCCCTGCGCCGGCCACCGCCAGCCCGGTCCTCCGGACGCCGGCGCCCCGCGTGCCGGGGCCGTTTCACCTCGGGGAGCATGCCGTCCTCGACGGCTCCCACCGGGATTTTCATCCCGATGTAGGCCTCGATGTCCGGAAGACCGACCGCGAAGCGCTCACACCCGAAGCTGATGGCGTCGCCGGACGCACCGGCCCGCGCCGTGCGGCCGATGCGGTGAACATAGTCCTCGGCATCCTCGGGCAGGTCGTAGTTGAAAACGTGTGACACGCCCTCGATATGCAGCCCGCGCGAGGCGACATCGGTCCCGATCAGCACCGGCAGGTCGCCGGTCTGGAACGCCTTGAGCATGCGCAGGCGCTTGTTCTGGGGAACGTCGCCGGAGATCGCCTTGGCCTCGATGCCATTGGCGTTCAGGTAGTCCTGAAGCCGGTCGGCCTCGCGTTTCGTATTCACGAAAACCATCGTGCGGCGCGCATCCTTGCTGCGGAGCAAGCCAATAAGCAGCGGAAGCTTCTCCTCGTTGGCCGGGTAGTAGATGACCTGCCGCACCTTCTCGGCCGTGACCTGCTCCGGCTCGATGCGGACCAGCTCGGGGTCATTCATATGCTCGTAGGCGAGCTCCAGGACCCGGTGGGAAAGCGTCGCGGAAAACAGCAGATTCAGCCGTTCCTGGGGCGGAGGCATGCGCCGGAACACAAATCGGATGTCCTTGATGAAGCCCAGATCGAACATGCGATCGGCCTCGTCGAGCACGGCCACCTGGATACCGCGGAAACTGAACACCCGCTGCTTGTGGTAGTCGATGATGCGCCCGGGCGTGCCGATCAGGAGGTCGACTCCGTCGGCGAGCTGCCGGCGCTGCTTGTCGTAGTCGGTGCCGCCAAACGCGAGTCCGAGCTTGAATCCCGTGTGCCGGCCCAGCAGTTCGGCGTCCTTGTGAATCTGGACGGCGAGCTCCCGGGTGGGTGCGAGGATCAGGGCGCGCGGATCGTGGGTGGCGCCGCGTTCGTCTCTCGGGCGCTGCAGCAACCAGTTGAACGTGGCGATAAGAAAGGCGGCGGTCTTACCCGTGCCCGTCTGGGCCTGGCCGGCGACGTCGTGTCCGGCCAGGGCGATGGGCAGCGTTTCGGCCTGAATCGGCGTGCATTGCTCGAATCCGGCGTCCGCGATACCACGGGCCACCTCCGGCTGGAGTTCCATCGCTGCGAATGTGGCGTGGCTCAAATGGGTTTCTCCCGTCATAGGGGTCTTATCATTCCTCTGGAAAACTGGTATAAGGCTTGAAAACAGAGCTGCGGGCAGGTCACAATAAGACTGCCGGTTCCGGCACATCTCCCCGCCAGAACCCTCCGCGAGAACGAGATTCCAACAAGACCTGAGCTGCCGGCGCCGGGCCATTTTGCCCCATTACCGGCGGCGCGTCACACGCGGACCAAAAGACCCAGGCGCAAACGGTCGCTTAATTCGTCATTTCCCTTACGGGATTCCCAAGCCTACGGAGGCCAACAACAGTGAGCCAGAGCATCGTCTATACCTCGGACGCCGAGTTCGACAACGATGTGCTTCAGTCAGACACGCCGGTCCTGCTCGATTTCTGGGCGGAGTGGTGCGGTCCCTGCAAAATGATCGCCCCCATACTCGACGACATTGCCGCCGAGTACGGTGGCCAGATCACGATCGCAAAACTGAACATCGACGAAAATCCGCTGACGCCGCCGAAATACGGCATCCGCGGCATTCCAACCTTGATGCTGTTCAAAAACGGCAGCGTCGAGGCTCAGAAGGTGGGCGCGATGTCGAAATCGCAGCTCACTGAGTTCCTGGATTCTCACCTGTGAGAGGGTACTTGGGTAACACAGCACGAGGACGCGGCAAGCCCAACGGCGGAAACCGCGCAAACACGGGTGGCGGCAACCCGCCGAAGAAGAAGGGCCGGCGGCGCAAGGGCGGCGGTGGCGGCGGTGGCGGCGAGCCCATGCCCGACTACGAAGATCTGGAAGTGATTTCCAGCGAAGATCTGGCCAGGACAAAGAGCATCATGAATCTTTCTGAGCTCAAGCACCGGCCGGCTGCCGCGCTGGTCACGCTTGCGGAGGAGATGGGCATCGAAAACCTGTCCCGTTCGCGCAAACAGGACATTATCTTCTCAATTCTGAAGTCTCACGCCCGGAAGGGTGAGGACATCTACGGTGAGGGAACGCTGGAGATCCTTCAGGACGGTTTCGGGTTCCTTCGGTCCGACGACATGTCCTACCTCGCCGGCCCCGACGACATTTACGTGTCGCCGAGCCAGGTGCGCCGCTTCAATCTCCGCACCGGGGACACGGTCTCCGGTCTGATCCGGCCGCCGAAGGACGGCGAGCGCTATTTCGCCCTGCTGAAAGTGGGCGAGATCAACTACGAGTCCCCGGAGGCCGCGCGCAATAAGGTCCTGTTCGAGAACCTGACGCCGCTGTTTCCCACCGAACGGCTGCGCATGGAGCAGGGCAACGGCAGCACCGAGGACCTCACGGCCCGCGTGATCGACATGACAGCGCCGATCGGCAAGGGCCAGCGCGGTCTGATCGTTTCGCCGCCCAAGGCCGGCAAGACCATGCTGCTGCAGAACATCGCTCAGTCGATCGCCGCCAACCATCCGGAGTGCTATCTGATCGTGCTGCTCATCGATGAGCGGCCGGAAGAGGTCACCGAAATGGCCCGCACGGTGCGCGGCGAAGTCGTGTCCTCCACCTTCGATGAGCCCGCCAGCCGCCATGTCCAGGTCGCCGAAATGGTGATCGAGAAGGCCAAGCGGCTGGTCGAGCACAAGAAGGACGTGGTCATTCTTCTGGATTCGATCACCCGGCTGGCGCGCGCCTACAACACGGTGATACCGAGTTCCGGCAAGGTGCTGACCGGCGGTGTGGATGCCAATGCGCTTCATCGTCCCAAGCGCTTCTTCGGGGCCGCGAGGAACGTTGAGGAGGGCGGCAGCCTTACGATCCTCGCCACGGCCCTCGTGGAGACCGGCTCGCGCATGGACGACGTGATCTACGAGGAGTTCAAGGGCACCGGCAATATGGAGATCCACATGGATCGCCGGATTGCGGAGAAACGGATTTTCCCGGCCATCAACATCAATCGTTCCGGCACGCGCCGGGAAGAGTTGCTGACCAAGCCCGACGAACTGCAGAAGATGTGGATCTTGCGGAAGCTGCTGCATCCCATGGACGAGCTGGCGGCCATCGAGTTCCTGCTCGGCAAGCTGCAGGATACGAAGACCAACGCGGAGTTCTTCGATTCCATGAAACGCTGAATCCGCGCCTCGCGGGCCAGTGGCAGGACGGCGCCTTCGGGCGCCGTTTTGCGTTCCGGGGCCGGCGGATCGGGCGCGCCGCGACTAAGCTTCGGATATTCCGGCCACGGTCCGGGCAGGGCGAGTCATGATGGAGACGGAAATCAGACCGGCGAGAAAGGACGACTGCGGCGCCATTGCGCGGCTCTACAGCATTTCTTCCGACGGCGTCGCCGACTACGTATGGAGCTGTATCGCCGAGCCGGGCCAGTCTCTGCTGGAGGTGGGCCGCAAGCGCTATGAGCGGGAGGAGTCCCAGTTCAGCTACAGGAATTGCCGGGTCGTGACGGCCGGAGACGACGTGGTCGGCATGCTGGTGGCGTTTCCCATGGACGAAGGCCCGGTTGCGGCCGACCCCGATCCTGATCCTGTTCTAGCGCCGTACTCACGGCTGGAGGATCCGGGCAGTTACTACATTTGCGGCGTGGCCCTGTTGCCGGAGTACCGGGGGCAGGGCATCGGCACCCGGCTGATGGCGCTTGCCGAAGAGGAGGCGCGCGAGCGCGGCCTGCCGCGGCTGAGCCTGATCGTGTTCGAGCGCAACGAGGGCGCACTGCGCCTCTACGAGCGTCTCGGCTATGTCGAAACCGCCCGGGCGACCGTCGTGCCTCATCCGCTGATCCGCATGAGCGGAGACGCAATCCTCATGGTCCGGTCCCTCGCGCCGTAAGGTCCCGGTGAAGAACGCTCCGGGCGGGAGACATTTTCGCCAGAGGCCCCCGCGAGCGCATCTGCTAGGCTCCCGGCTGAACCCCCGGGCAGACCGACGAGTCTTCGGGGAGCGGATAGGCTCAGAGAGGAATTCGCCGATGATCGTTTTCGAGGACGCCTGGGTCACCCTGGAACAGGCTGATTTTTGCTCGGTCCCCGGCTACCTGGTGATGCGGCTCAAGAGCGGTGTCGAGTCCATGGGGGATCTCGAGCCCGAGACTGCCAGTCATGTCGGGCAGGTCCTGTCACGCGCGGCCAGGGCCCTGGAAGCAGCAGCCGGCGCGGAACGCGTCTACATCCTGACCTTTGCCGAGATCGACCGGAGGCTGCACTTCCACTTGTTCCCCAGAACCCGCGAGATCAAGTCGGCATTTCTCGCGGCCACCGGGGGTGACCCGGCCGCCGTCAACGGCCCTTTGTTGTTCGAGTGGGCGCGGGAATCCTATCCCGCGGATCGGCCTCCACCCGGCGATCGCGATTCGGCCGGGGCGATGCTGAGGTCGGTGGCGGCCCGGCTCGCCGATGGCTAGCGGCCGGGACAGGCCGGAGGGTGACCTCGCCCGAGCCGGAAACTCGGCCGGTCCATGGGTGGTGTACATGGTGCGCTGCGTAGACGGGTCTCTGTATACCGGCGTGGCAAAGAATCTCGCGGCCCGGGTCGAGCAACACAACCAGGGCACGGGGGCCCGCTACACCCGGAGTCGGCGCCCGGTTGAGCTCGTGTTCAGCGAACCGGCCGCGGACCGCGGGGCCGCGCTGCGCAGGGAGGCGGCGATCAAACGGCTCGACCGCAAGGAGAAGCAGGCCCTCGCCGCCGACCGGCCCAACGCGTCACCCGTTGCGGAATAGCCGCGCCGTTCTGATCTCCGGGCCGGCACTTCGCCCGGTTCCGGACCTTCAGGTCTCGTCCTGCTCCAGGGCCAGTGCCTTGCGATAGGCGCTTCGTTCCAGGCAGCGGTCGGCATAGTCGTTCAACACCGCTGAGGGCGGGAGCATCCCGAACATGCGCAAGAATACCGCGCTGGATCCGAGCATGACGTCCGCGGCCGAGAAGTGGTCACCCAGAATCCAGGGTTTGTCGCCCAGTCCCGCCTCCCAGGTCGAGATCATGGAATCGAAGTCCCCCCATCCGTGGGCTGTCCGGTTCGGCGTCCAGTGACCGGCTTTCTCGGCCATGGCGGGTTCGACCGTGCCGGGCACGAAGCACATCCAGAACAGAAAGGGACCTCGATCCGGACTATCCACCGCCGGCGAGAATCGCCCCTCCCCGTAACGGTCGGCCAGGTACAGACAGATCGCCGCCGAATCGGCCACCCGGATTCCGCCGTCATCCAGGGCCGGGACTTTGGCCATGGGGCTGGCGGCCCGAAATCCGGGATCCTTCCTGGCTTCCGGGTCCCGGACATCCACCGTAACGAGTTCGTAATCCGCCCCCAATTCCTCCAGAATCCAGACAATTCGGGACGATCGGGTCCGCGGACACCAGTAAAGCTTCATGGCGGGTTCCTCGGTCATGGCGGAGGCCGCGCGCCGGATGGCCGGCGCGACGAATGGATCCGACCCACTTACTATAGAGAGCTGAAAGCAAGGGAGGCGAAAATGCGAGGACGGATTGCTCTTGCCCTGGGGCTTGGAATCGGATTGGCGAGCGTCGCGGTACAGGCGCAGCCTGCGGGGTGCCTGACGGATCCGTCCGGGCGCACCCACGAGGAGGTGGCCAGCCAGCTAAACGCGAGCGCCGAAGTCGTCATGGCCGGGGCCGTGCTGAGGGTGGCACCGGTGATCGAGGACGGGGCGGAGCGGACCTTCGTGTTCATGGAGTCCCGCCGGATTTGGCGGGGTTTCGTGCCGCAATACTTCCGGTTTCCGCTGGATGGCTGTGCCGAGCTGTACCAGTCCGGCGTAAGTTATCTGCTCTTTCTGGACCGGGACCCGCGCGCGCCCAAAGGCGAGTATCGGCTTGCCTCCGGCTCCTACGCGCGTCCCTTCAAGGTGGCGGACCACGAAGACCTCGTGGACGAACTGGGGGACCCGCAGGTTCGCTGGAAGTCCGGTCGGCGCGAAGGGCCGGACCTGGTGCCGGGCCCCGCCGACGGCTACGTTGCCCTGCCCGTTGCCGCCGGGCCGGTCGGTACCGCCGCTCCGGTGCCCGCGGCTACCGTGCCGGCCCCCGAGCTGCAGAAGAAGGTGCTGAGCGCGGACTGTCCACCCGCGCCGCGGGGTGAGCGCGGCCGCTGCGTTGAAGCGATCCCGGCCTATCCGCCGGCTGCCGCGGCAGGGTGCGTTGCCGGACGCGTGATTGCGAACGTCAACGTGGAAGCCAGCGGCGACGTGTTGTTCGTGAATGTTGTCGAAGAAGATCCCGTGGACCAGGGTTTCGCCACTCGCGCGGTGGAGGCGCTGCTACAGACCCGTTTCCAGCCGGCCATGGGAGACAAGGGGTCCGTGCCGATCGAGGTGCGCCGGGAGACGGTGATCTTCGAGCCCGCCAATTGTTCCGATGGGGGTCGATAGGACCTCCCCGCCTGGCCATCCTGGCCAGGGTCGGCCGGGCGTCGCTTCGACTCTGCTGGCCGTGCTTGTCCTTGCGGGCTGCGGCCCCGACTCGGATGGTGCTGCAATCGGGGATCCGTCCAATGGCATGTACACGGGCCTGGCGGACTTGCCGGACTCCATCCGCCTGACCGATGGACGCTGGGAAGGCGAACCCGTGGCGCCAGGTGGAGCCTCCCGGCCGTCCGTTCACATGGTCCCGTCGTTTCGTGTCAACGGTGACCTCGCCATGGATGGCGTGCCGGACACCGTCATTGCCCTGGCGGTGAACTTTGGCGGATCCGGCGAATTTCTCTATGCCGTCGTGCTCAGATCACAGGAAACAGCCTGGTCCCAGGAGGCCCTCCTTGCGCTGGGAGACCGGGTCCAGCTTCGGGGCGGCCGCATCGGGAACGGCGCGCTGTATCTGGACCTGGTGGAGGCCGGCCCCGGTGATGCGGCCTGCTGCCCGGGGGATGTGGTCACCCGGGGCTGGCGCCCTGATGCCGACGGCACCCTGGCGCCCTTCGATCCGGGGATCCCGTCGTCGCGTCTCTCCTGGGCTACCCTCCAGGGAAGTCGCTGGGTGCTGCGCTCGTGGGGCGGGAATGATCCGGTCGACCCGGAAATGAAGCTTACCCTCGACGCGGGGCCGGGACGGGCGTCCGGCGATTCAGGATGCAACCGGTTTTCGCAATCCGTGCAGGACGGTGCGGCACCGGGTGAGATCGAATTCGGCGCGGCGGCCGGAACGCGAAAAGCATGTCCGGACCCGTTGATGACCATCGAGCGACGTTACCTCGGCCAGCTCGCGCAGGTGAAAAAACTGGGTTTTCTGGGCGGCCGGCTGGCGCTGTCCTATCAGACCGCGGAGGGCTGGGACCAGATGGTGTTCGAACCGTCCGGGGCCGTTGAATCCGCCGGCAACTGAGTCCCGCGGTCGGCCAGAGGCAATGCGGGTCCAGTGGGTTTTCCCGACCTGGCCCGACCGACAGCGGCCTCGTTTCGAAGTCGCGGGGGTAAGACCGCACATGCTGCGCACGGTATTCGCTGATGTCCGCGACGGTCGGATTTCCAGGCTCGGGTTCCTGGCGGCGCTGTTGGCCCTGAGCGCGGTGGGCATGGCCATGATGCTGGGGGTGTTCTGGATCTCCGGCGCCGCCTCGGTGGCGGTGTCCCCCGGCGTGGGTACGGATCCGGCGGAGCGCGTGGTGGAAACCCTCGGCCGGCCCTGGCTCCTGGTCCTGTCGGCCATCGGCATGACGGTCTTTTTCGGTCAGGCCAATCTCTGGGCCAAGCGCTTCCGGGACCTGGGCCAGCCCGGCTGGTGGGCGGTAATGGCCGTTATCGTGGCGGGTCTGCTTCTGGCTGACCTGGCAGGGCGGGCCGCCGCCTCCGCCGCTCATCTGGCTGTCCTGCTCGTCTTGCTTGTGGTGCCCGGCCGGGGGGAGTCCCGCGCACCGGCCTGAGCCCGGACCCCCGGGGTCCGGTCGGCCGGCCAGCAGCGGCGTTCTGGCAATCGTCGGATCCTGCTGCGGCCGGCGCCAGCGCAACAAAACATTCGCTGCGACCGTTTCCCCGTTCTGCTACTATCGGGAAAGTTTTCGCTGGGACGAACGTCCGACGGCGCCAAGTTATCGCTGATTACCATGTCCGGATCCTGCCTGCTCCCAGCCTGACCATCTCGCATGTCCTTCTCTTTTTCGATTCGCGTTAGACGCGGCGCGACGGCCGATTCCCGACCCCGACCCGGGAGCGGACGGCCTGTGGGCGCGTGTCTTTCGATGAGCAACCTCGGCCGTCCATGCCTTCTGGCGTCGGGCACGGACGGTCGTGACCAATCCTGAGACGCCCGGAAGTCTGGAATGAATATATACGTAGGCAATCTTCCCTATCAGGTGACCGACGACGAACTGCGTCAGGTTTTCGAACAGTTCGGCGCGGTGTCTTCCGCCAGGGTCATCATGGACCGGGAAACGCAGCGCTCCAAAGGCTTCGGCTTTGTCGAAATGGACAAGGACGACGATGCCAATGCCGCCATTCAGAGCCTGAACGGGTCTGACTACAACGGCCGTCCGCTTCGAGTGAACGAGGCCCGCCCGCGGGAGGATCGTCCTCGCGGTGGCGGTGGCGGTGGCGGCGGCTGGGGTCGAGGCTAGGCCCGACCTCTCAGGGGTTCCATTGCGGACCCCGCGCCTCCACAAGGCTGGCCAGGGGCGGCGGAGTTCCGCCTCGTATCGACGATTTCCGGTCGGCGCCCGCGGGCGCCGACCGGGAGACTCGTATTGACACAGCATGTCCGACGCATCGGGGAGGTATTTCATGGCCGCATTGCAGGGCATTGCATGGCGAGCCGGCAAGCGGGCGCCCATGCAGACACCGGATTCTGCCAAGGTGCTCGTGGAGTCCGGTGTGGCCGGCGACTCCCGGGGCCGGCCCGGGCCGCGCCAGGTAACCGTGCTCGCGTCCGCCGGATGGGACGCGGCTTGTGCGCAGGCCGGTGTCGAACTCCCCTGGCACACGCGCCGGGCAAACCTTCTGGTTGACGGACTGGATCTCGCGGGGACCACCGGAAAGCAGCTCCGCATCGGTCGGCTGTGCCTGGAGGTGACGGGCGAGCTAGAGCCGTGCAGCCGAATGGATGAAGCCTGTCCGGGGCTTCGAGAAGCTCTAATCCCTCAGTGGCGAGGCGGCGTTACCTGCCGGGTTGTCGCCGCTGGCGAGATTGCCGTGGGTGATCCGGTCACCCTCGAGGAGCCGTCGGATTGACCACAAACGCCGTGGCCCCGCGGGCCGTCACGGCGTCCGTCCGCCAGAGCGGCTCTCGATCGCAGCTAACCCGAATTTGCCCCAGCGGGCGGTCGTGGCGCTGACGCGCGGGCCCAGTGGCCTGGCCCGCAGGCGACGGGCCGGGGGCTGGCTATCGGCCGTGACCGGCCGCCCGAGGCGAGAGAGGTGACGGACTGAACATCCTCGCGCTGGCTCTGGCCTTCCTGTTTCTCACCGATGCATCGGCCCTGGCTGGTCTCATCGAGTCTCATCGCTGGTCCGAACGGGTGTTGCTGATTTTCTCACCGGCCGAGGACGATGCGCGGCTGGCGGACTTCGATACCCGCCTGCAGGCGCTGGCCTGCGACGTAGACAATCGCGACCTGGCAGTTTACCGGTTGGTCGGCTCCGGCACGGTCCCGGACAAGGACCCGCGACGGGCCTATGGAATAGACGCAGACGATTTTGTCGTGATCCTGATCGGGAAGGACGGCGGCGAAAAACACCGCGCAGAAGGATCCGCCGATCCACAGGAAGTGCTGGGCATCATCGACGCAATGCCGATGCGTCAGGCGGAGGCTGTGGACGACCGTCCCTGCCGATAGAGCCGGTATTGATGCGCCGTCAGTCGTTTCGGCCGAGCCGGGCAATCGCGCGATGGCCGATGTCCCGCCGAAAGGCCATGCCGTCCCAGCAGACGCCGGCCACGAGTTCATAGGCGGCGGCCTGCGCGGCGGCGACGTCGGGGCCGAGCGCCGTGGCGCAAAGCACGCGGCCGCCGTCGGTGACTACGGTCCCGTCCTCGAGCCGTGTGCCGGCGTGAAAAATCTTCCGGTCATCCCGGCCGGCATCGGCATCGAGACCGGCGATGGGGAGACCGGTCTCGTACTTCCCCGGATAGCCCCCGGAAGCGAGTACCACGCCAAGGCTGGTCCGCGGGTCCCACTGCGCGGTGACCGAGTCCAGGGTGCCGTCCAGCGCGGCGAGACACAGTGTGGGCAGATCCGACCTGAGCCGCATCATGATCGGCTGCGTCTCCGGGTCGCCGAAGCGACAGTTGAATTCCAGGACTCGGGGCGTCCCGTCAGGCCCGATCATCAGGCCGGCATAGAGAAAACCCGTGTAGGGCGTGCCGTCAGCGACGAGACCCCTGACCGTCGGCTCCATCACCTCCCGCATGATCCGATCGTGCATGGCCTCGGTCACGACGGGGGCGGGCGAGTAGGCGCCCATGCCGCCCGTGTTGGGCCCCGTATCGCCATCATCCCGGGCCTTGTGATCCTGGGAGGTGGCCAGCGGCAGGATCCGGGTCCCGCTGACGATGGCGATGAAACTGGCCTCCTCTCCGGTAAGGAACTCCTCGATCACGATTTTCCGGCCGGCCTCGCCAAATGCACCGCCGGCGAGCATATCGCGTGCGGCAGCCTCCGCGTCCTCGTTGCGGGTTGCAACAACCACGCCCTTGCCGGCCGCGAGACCGTCGGCCTTCACAACCAGCGGCGCGCCCCGGGAGCGGATAAAGCCCAGCGCTTCCTCGAGATCCGTAAACGCGCCGTACGCGGCCGTGGGAATGCCGTGGCGCTCGAGAAACGCCTTCGTAAACGCTTTCGACCCTTCCAGTCTGGCGGCCTCGGCCCGCGGTCCGAAACACTTCAGGCCGGCGCTTTCGAAATGATCGACGACTCCGGCCACTAGCGGCGCCTCGGGTCCGACAATGGTCAGGTCAATGGCATTTCCGATGGCGAACTCGCGCAGGCGATCCAGATCGTCCGCCGAAACGGGCACATTGGTGACGCCGGGCTCCAGGCCGGTGCCGGCGTTGCCCGGGGCGACAAATACGGTATCCACCTGCGGCGACTGCGCCGCTTTCCAGGCCAGCGCGTGCTCGCGGCCGCCGTTGCCGATTACCAGGATCTTCATGCTCGTTTGTCTCCCCCCGGCAGCGAACGATCAGTGTCTGAAATGTCGCATCCCGGTAAACACCATCGCCAGCTGATGTTCGTTGGCGGCCCGGATCACTTCCTCGTCGCGGATGGATCCTCCGGGCTGAATGATGGCCGAGATGCCATGCTCGGCGCCGGCATCGACACCGTCGCGAAACGGGAAAAATGCGTCCGAAGCCATCACCGAGCCCTTGACCGCGAGGCCCGCGTCCACGGCCTTCATGGCAGCCACCCGGGTACTGTAGACGCGGCTCATCTGGCCGGCGCCCACGCCGATCGTCATCTGGTCCTTGCAAAAAACAATGGCATTCGACTTGACGAACTTGACGACTTTCCAGGCAAACAGCAGATCGCGAACTTCGTGTTCGCCCGGGGCCCGGTCCGTGACCACCTGCAGGTCCTCGGCGGATACCAGGGCCAGGTCCGCGTCCTGCACCAGCAGGCCGCCATTGACCCGCTTCATGTCCAGAAGCGGGGGGCGCTCCATGTCCCACCAGCCCGTGGTGAGCACGCGCACATTCTTCTTGCGAGCGAGAATCTCCCGGGTTCCCTCGGCGATCTCGGGGGCGATGATGACCTCGACGAACTGCCGGGTCACGATCTCCTCCGCCGTCTCGGGATCCAGCGCCCGGTTGAGGGCAATGATGCCGCCGAACGCCGAGGTCGGGTCCGTGGAAAACGCTCGCTTGTAGGCGGCCAGAGCGGTATCGGCCACCGCAACGCCGCAGGGGTTGGCGTGCTTGACGATCACGCAGGCGGGTTCGTAAAACTGCTTGACGCATTCCAGGGCCGTGTCGGCGTCGGCGATGTTGTTGAACGAAAGCGCCTTTCCCTGCACGCTTCGGGCGCGGCTGACCGATGCGCCAATCGGACCTGACTCGGCGTAGAACGCAGCCGACTGGTGAGGGTTTTCGCCGTAGCGAAGATCGCCCAGCTTGTGCAGGGGCAGGAGAAAGTCCGCTGGCAGGCGATCCGCTTCGCCGAGGTACTGCTTCGCGAGATACTGCGCAACGGTCGCATCATAGGCGGCGGTGTGCTGGAAGGTTTTCGCGGCCAGCCGGTTGCGAAAGTCGGCACCGAGCGTACCGTTGCCCAGCGCCTCCAGAACCCCGGGGTAGTCCGCCGGATCCACGACCACCGCGACGTGGGCGTGGTTCTTCGCGGCCGCGCGCAGCATGGCGGGACCGCCGATGTCGATGTTCTCGATGGCCTCGTCGAGGCTGCAGCCGGGTGCGGCGATCGTTTCACGAAAGGGGTAGAGATTGGCGACCAGCAGATCGATCGGCTCGATCCCGTGTTCCGCCATGACGTCGTCGTCGGTGCCCCGGCGACCGAGCAATCCGCCGTGGACCTTTGGATGCAGGGTTTTGACGCGCCCATCCATGATCTCGGGAAACCCGGTGTAGCCGGCGACATCGTTTACCGGTACGCCGAGGTCCCGAAGCAGGCGGGCGGTGCCGCCGGTGGACAGGATTTCAACGCCCGCCTCATGCAGGCCGCGGGCCAGGACATCCAGGCCGCTCTTGTCCGAAACGCTGATGAGCGCCCGCCGGATCGTGCTCATGCCCGTAAAGACGCTCCCTTCGCCAACCGCAGGACCGGTCAGTCCATGAGGCCGTACATTCTCAGCTTCTTCCGCAGAGTGCCGCGGTTGATACCGAGAACGGCGGCGGCGCGGCTCTGATTGCCGCGCGTATATTCCATGACCGCTTCAAAGAGCGGCCGTTCGACTTCGCTGATCACCATCTCGTAGAGATCGCAGGGCTTGTGCCCATTCAGCGTTGCCAGGTACTCGTCCAGCGCGGTTCGCGCCATGCTCCCCAGCGGCATCCCGTCTGCTTTGCCCCGTTTCTCTTTCACAATGAGGCGCGTGTTTTCCTCGTCCGTCACTGTCGCAGTCCCTTGTCCGTCATGCTGCAAGCTCTTCTTCCGGAGCCTGACTGAAATACAGCTTCACCATATCGCTCTGAGCGCGGCAGGTTTCCGCACCCATCAGACGCCGGCGAAAGCTTTCCCCTCCCACTCGATCCTTCAGGTACCAGCCGAGGTGTTTTCGCGCAACGCGAACCCCCGTTTCTTGACCGTAAAATTCGTACAGATTCTCGAGGTGGTCGAGCATGATAGCACGGACCTCGGAAGGCTCTGGCGGCGCGAGAATGGCTCCCGTTTCCAGGTAGTGAAGGATCTCCCTGAAGACCCAGGGCCGGCCCTGAGCCGCGCGTCCGATCATGACGCCGTCGGCACCGGTCGCCGCGAGAACCGATGCCGCGGACCGGGGCCCGGTAATGTCCCCGTTGGCGTACACCGGGATGGATACGGCGGCCTTGATGGCGCGAATCGTGTCGTATTCCGCCTGGCCGCGATACATGCAGGCCCGGGTGCGGCCGTGCACGGCGAGCGCCTGAATGCCCGATGCTTCCGCGATCCTGGCGATGCGCACACCGTTCCTGCTGGCCTGGTCCCAGCCGGTACGCATTTTCAGTGTCACCGGCACGCCCGCTGCCGCGACCGTGGCTTCAAGAATGCGTCCGACCAGCCGTTCGTCCCGAAGCAGAGCCGAGCCCGCCGCCTTGCGGCACACTTTCTTTGCGGGGCAGCCCATGTTCACATCGATGATCTGCGCGCCACGGTCGACGTTGATTGCGGCGGCCTGCGCCATCATCGCCGGATCGCCGCCCGCGATCTGTACGGTGACCGGGGCGCCTTCGCCTTCGTGATCCATGCGCCTGCGGGATTTCTCCGTTCCCCACAAGCGTGTGTCGGACGTGACCATTTCCGACGCCGCCAGGCCGGCGCCCAGACGCCGGCAGAGCTTCCGGAACGGCCGGTCGGTAACGCCTGCCATGGGGGCGAGCGACAGTCGATTGGGAAGCTCGTAGGGGCCGATTTTCAAGACGGTGGCTCGCGTGGCGGAGGACTCATTCTAGTTGCCGCCGCGCAGCCTTCAAGACGTCGTGACGGGACTGACCTTATCTGCCGGGTAGATCGCCCAGACAGTAGGCTCCGTCGAGCCCGTCCGGGTAGCAGAGGTCGATTCGATAACCGTCCGCCGTCGGTCCGGGATCCACGATGGTGACGTTGCCCTGTGTCGGTATCCCGGGGGACAGGCGCTGATCCGCGTTGACGGATGCGATGTATTCGCCGGGAGCGAAGTCACGCATGGCGACCGGTTCACCCCAGCGGTCCTCGAGAGTTACCCGGAGCATCGGCAAGGGTTGCGGCATGCGCGCGGCGTTCGTAAACCTCACTGACAGCTTGAGGGTCCCCGGATTGGCCGGATCCTGGACACCGGCCGATTCGATAATGCGAAACGATCCCAGTTCCCAGGAGGGTTCGGCGGCAATGCCGAACATGTTGTAAACGGAGTCGAGAATGGGGCCGACCCGCGGATGGGTCAGCAGCGAGGCGTGGTTGTAGTGCACCCACTGCATGCCGAGCGCAAGGCCGAGCAAAACGGCGGCGGCCAGCCACCAGCGCGAGCGCCGTGGTTCGGGTGACTCAGGGGCTTCGAACAACGGATGCCCCGGGGCGGCGGGTTCCTTGTCCGATGACGCAGTCGCCGGGCTGACGGAGTCGCCTGTTCCGTCGGAGGGCCGGGGCGATGGCAGGGCCATGTTCCAGGCGTCATCGGCTTCCTCGTCAGAGCCGTCCGGCCGGGCCGAGGCTGCGCTCGCCGCTTCGCGGGGGCCGTCGTCCGCGAACACTTCGGCCGGGCTCACGGAGTCGACGCTCGTATCGTCTTCGGCGGCCAGCGTGATCGACTCGCCCGCCTCGCGGATCGCGGCAGCCGTCGAGTCATCCGCCTCGCCGGAATCCCAGAATTCGTTCCAGCGGTCCTTCGGAACGTCGAACTCGAGATCGCTGTCGTCGACTTCGTCCTCGACAGTCAGCTCCTGGGCCGGCGCCTCGCTTCCGGGCCGCGTGGCAAAGGGCTCCTCCGATAGCGGCCCGATCTCCCGGCCGCTATCGGCGGTGTCTGCTTCGGGCCGATCGTCGTCGATGAGGGCGGCGCTCGTGAGTTCGTCATCGGGGATCTCGTGATCCCCGTCCTCGGAAACCTCGACCTCCAGATCCTCTACACCGTGATCCTGGACATCGTGAGCCTCGACCTCGAGTTCCTCGATGTCTTGATCATCGCCAAGCTCGATATCGACAGCGTCTTCGTCGTGCACGTCGATATCCACGTCGTCCGAGGCCGGGATCTTGGGCTCCTCCCTCACACCGGTGGCTACCGCCCATTCCTCGGCGGCCTGATCGGCCAGGGCGTTCAGCTCTGCTTCCAGCGCGGCTTCGAGATCGGCCTCGTCGCCGCTGTCACTCTCGTCGGCTTCGGCTTCGGCCCCGATATCCCGGGACTCGTTCGCTGCGGCCGGCGCATCCTTTTCTTCCACAGGATCGCCGCCGGGCAGGGTCTCGTCGTGATCCACGGTTTCTTCCACAGGATCGCCGCCGGGCAGGGTCTCGTCGTGATCCACGGTGACACCGGCCGGCAGGGTGATTTCGCCGTCGTCATCGTAGGCCGCCACGCCACCGGCGTCCGGCTCGGTCGCAGCGTCCGCGCTTGTGAAGTTCTCGTCCGCCGCGGCTGGCGGCGATACCGGAGCCTCGTCGGGGCGCTCCGGCGCATGGATGTCGGCGTCGTCTTTATCGGCGCTGTCCTCACCGGAGTCCGGTGCGGGGACATCGAGAGGTTCGGGGTCTGTCTCTTCAACCGTAAACACATTGTCAACATCGGCAGGCTCAACATCGTCCGCAGACGTATGCACTTCCCCGTCCGCGGGCGGGTTCGCCGCCGTGTCTTCTTCGGTCGATATTTCGTGATTCCCTGCGTCCGCACCTGTCGGCTCACTGTCCTGCGCGGCCGGGGCAGCGAATTCCGGGTCGCCGATTGCGGCGGCGGTCGGGTCGCCGAAAGGTTCGCCGAACGCCGCCTCGTCGTCGCCCGGCAGGTCTCCTTCGGCCGGTTCGTCCGTCAGCGCGGCGCCATCGTGTTCGTCGCGGCCGTCCGCCACGGCCGCATCATCGCCAGTTTCGGAGGAGCGCCCGGCTGTGGCCGGATCAGGCTCGCCGCGAGTCTCGCTCTCCGGGAATGCATCTTCAGAGGCGCTGGGCACCGCATCGGCAACAAGCGGCTCCCGCCCGTCATATTGCAGCTCGACGAGACGCTCCCCGTCCGGCTGGTCCGGAAAATCGGATACGGGATTTTCTCCGGTAGCTGCCCCGGCATCCGGGCCAGCGGGGGCCGCGCCGTCTTCGGTGGACGGACCCGGCGCCACGTCGTCGGGATCCCGCGGGGCGCTCGCCGCGTCGGCCCGGGCGGCGAATTCGTCCGGCAACTCGCTGGAAGGTTCATCCGCTGGCGCATCGGCCACGCCGGGAGGAGCATCCTCCTGAACGCGGGCCGGCTCATGGTCCGCGTCGGCTGCAACAGAGGCCTCTTCGGCCGGATCAGGAGACCCTTCGGCCGGATCAGATGTCTCTTCGATCGGAGCAGGGACGTCTTCAGCAGCTGGCTCCCGCGATTTCCAGGCCCCTTCACCCGCCTCGGGCACCGCCACCGGGTCCAGATTTCCCCCGGCGCCGCGGCCGAACGGGCCCAGGCCGGTAGCCTGTTTCGCGACGACGTCCCATAGCGGTTCGGCCCCGGTCTGGCTGAGGTCCGCAGTACCGGGTTCGGGATCGGGCCCCTCGGCCGGCGCCGACAGGGGCGTTGGCTGAACGGTGGCCTCTTCGGGCCGCTCGCTGAGCGATGCCAGCGCATTGAACTGCGCGTCGCAACGGCCGCACACGACCTGGCCGTCGGCGGCGCGCAGGTCCGCGCTGGATATCCGAAATACCGTCAGGCAGGCGGGGCAGCGGGTATACACAACAAGTCCTTCAGTCGCGGCGCGTCCCTTCCAGACGTGCCCAATCTTCCTTGAAAACCGGCGCCGCGACCACGAATTCGGGGGCGTACGCCGCGGCTACGGCCGGCACCTGATCACGGAGGATACCCGAAAGCGCGAGTTTGCCCCCGGACTCGATCACGTTTCCGAGCATCGGGGCCAGCTCGATCAAGGGGTTGGCGAGAATATTGGCGATCAGGACGTTGGCCTGTGGTCGCCCCAGTTCTTCGGGGGCCACGACGCGGATGCGATCCGAGACCTTGTTCACACCGGCGTTCTCCCGGGTCGCCACGAGGGCCTGGGGATCGATGTCCGTTGCGATCACTTTCCTCGCCCCGAGACAGGCGGCCGCCACGGCGAGGATCCCCGAGCCGCAGCCGTAGTCCACGACCAGCGCGTCGCCGAGATCCAGCCCGTCCAGCCATTCCAGGCAAAGCGCCGTGGTCGGGTGGGTGCCCGTCCCGAACGCCAGACCCGGGGAGAGCCTCACGATCACGCCGCCGGCGTTTCCCGGCGACTGGTTGCCCGGAATGACCCACAGGCGCCGCCCGAACTGCATGGGCCGAAACTCCCGTTCCCATTCCCGCTCCCAGGGGCGATCTTCGAGCCAGTCGGAGCGAATATCCGGGTTCGTGCGCGGTGCCCAGAGACGGCGCACGGCAGCGCGAAGTCTGTCCGGGTCCCGGTCGCCGGGGAACAGCCCGGTGACCACCGTATCCGGCCACATGGGGGTTTCGCCGGGGCCGGGCTCGAGCACGGGCGACTCTCCGGCATCCCGCAGGGTGACTGCAAGCGCTCCCGCGCCTTCGAGGGCCGCCTCGGCTTCCTCGACGTCGTGTTCGCAGACCCGCAGTTCGACTTGCAGCCAGGGCATCGGTGTCTACAGGCCCAGCCGCTTCTCCAGGTAGTGAATGTCCGTTCCGCCCGCGCGGAACGCGGCGTGGCTGAAGATCTCCAGGTGCAGCGGAATATTTGTCCGAATGCCTTCGATCACGGTTTCAGCGAGCGCCGTTCGCATGCGCGCGATGGCCGCCTCCCGGCTGTCCCCATGGGCGATGAGCTTGCCGATCATGGAATCGTAGTAGGGCGGCACCTCGTATCCGGAGTAAATATGGGAATCGACCCGGATACCGGGTCCTCCGGGTGCGTGCCACTGGCCGATGGGGCCCGGGCACGGCATGAAGGTCTTGGCGTCCTCTGCATTGATCCGGCATTCCATCGCGTGGCCGCGCAGCGAAATGTCTTCCTGCCGATAGGGGAGCGGGAGGCCGGCGGCAATCTCCAGCTGCGCTCTGACGATGTCGATACCGGTGATCATCTCGGTAATCGGGTGCTCCACCTGGACACGGGTATTCATTTCGATGAAGAAGAACTCCCCGTCCTGGTAAAGGAACTCGAATGTGCCGGCGCCGCGATAGCCGATCTCAAGGCAAGCCTCGACACACCGGCCTCCCACCGTCGCCCGCTGCTCTTCGGTAATTCCGGGTGCGGGCGCCTCCTCGATCACCTTCTGGTGTCTGCGCTGCATGGAGCAATCGCGTTCGCCCAGGTGCACGGCCAGTCCCTGTCCGTCCGCGAGAACCTGGAATTCGATATGCCGCGGCCGCTCCAGGTACTTCTCCATGTAAACGGCCTCGTTGCCGAAGGCGGCCAGCGCTTCGCTACGGGTTACGGTGATGGCGCTCAGCAGGGTGGCCTCGGAATGGACCACCCGCATGCCGCGGCCTCCGCCGCCGCCAGCCGCCTTGATGATGACCGGATACCCGATCTCGCGGGCCATGCGCAGATGGTCGTCCGAGTCCTCGCCCAGGGCGCCGTCGGAGCCGGGCACGGTCGGGACGCCGGCCTCACGCATGGCCCGGATTGCCGAGACCTTGTCGCCCATGAGCCGGATCGTTTCCGGGCGCGGGCCGATAAAGATAAACCCGGAATTTTCCACCCGCTCGGCGAAGTCGGCGTTCTCTGAAAGAAATCCGTAGCCGGGATGAATGGCGACCGCGTCGGTCACCTCTGCCGCGCTGATGATCGCCGGCATGTTCAGGTAGCTGTCGGCTGACTGGGGCGGCCCTATGCAGACCGTCTCGTCGGCGAGCAGCACGTGTTTCTGACTGCGATCGGCAGTGGAATAGGCGGCCACCGTCTTGATGCCCACTTCCCTGCAGGCACGGAGAATGCGAAGGGCGATTTCCCCGCGGTTCGCAATGACGATTTTGTCGAGCATCGCCTATTCGATGATGAAGAGGGGTTGACCGAATTCAACCGGCTCGCCGTTGTCAGCGAGTATCGATACGATCGTGCCGCCGACCTCCGCCTCGATCTGGTTCATCATTTTCATCGCCTCGATGATGCAGAGGGTATCGCCCGCCTCGACCGTGCTCCCGACCTGTACAAAGGTCTTGGCTCCCGGCGCCGGAGCGGAGTAGTACGTTCCCACCATCGGGGCGGTCACGGTGTGTCCTTCGGCCTGCGGCTCAGCCGGTGCGGCGTCCGCGGCCGGAGCGGCCTTGGGGGCCGCCGGCGCGGCAGCCGGGACCGGCGCGGGAGCACTCGGAACCATCATCGGCGGGGCCGCCGCCGCATAACGGCTGATACGAACGGATTCCTCGCCTTCGGTGATCTCGATCTCGGCGATCCCGGATTCTTCCAGCAGCTCGATCAGTTTTTTTACCTTGCGGATGTCCATCACGTTCCCCTGGTGTCGCTGCGGGCATCGAGCCAGCCGCTGGCTCCCCGTATCGCCAGTTCATAGACCGCGGGACCGAGTCCGGAAATCGTGCCGCGGGCGAGGTCGGAGAAATAGGAGTGGCGCCTGAATGCTTCCCGGCCGTGGATATTCGACAGGTGAACTTCCACGAACGGGATCCCGGTGGCGGCCAGCGCGTCTCTCAGTGCCACGCTGGTGTGGGTAAAGGCGGCGGGGTTGATAATGATGAAGTCGGTGCCATCCCGGGCCGCCCGGTGCACGGTCTCCACGAGTTCATGCTCCGCGTTGGACTGAACCTGCTCGACCTCCAGGCCCAGCTCACCGCCGAGGATCCTGCACCGTTCTTCGATGCTGGCCAGGGTTTCGTGACCGTAGTGCTCGGTTTCCCGGGAGCCCAGGAGATCGAGATTCGGCCCGTTCAGAATCAGAACCCGCGACATCGCTTTCCGGGGGGGTTGGCGAAAAACGCGTCGAGTTTAACGCTTTTCGCCGTAAGTTCCACGATTTTCCCGCAAGTTCGTCTCGCAGGCCGGCCCCTGGGCTACCCTGACCCGGCTGCTGTCATCCGGGCTGTTCAGCGGCGCTAGAGCAGCGGCTTGAGATAGGCCTCGATCTGGTCGCGGTGGAGCTCGCCGGTATGGATGTCGATGATGCGGCCTTCCCGGTCGGTAAACGCCGTAAACGGCAGGCCGATGAAGTCCTTCAGGAATTCATTGCCCAGGGCCACCGCGTCCTGCTGACCGATGAGAACGGGATAGTTGAACTGCATGGTTTGCGCATAGTCGGTGACGGCCTGGGTTTCATCCATGGCAATGCCGATAATCTGCACGCCCCGATCCGCAAATTCGGTCTGGATTTCCTTCAGCAGCGGAATCTCCTTGCGGCAGGGCGGGCACCATGTCGCCCAGAAATTCACCACCCGCACCATGCCATTCCATTCCTCGCTGCTGCGCACGGTGCCGTCCAGATCCGGCAAGGCGAAGGGCGGGGCGGTTTTTGCCGCCTCGGGCTGCGGCGCGCGAACGGTGGGGGACGGCTCGGGCGCAACGAAGAAGCGATAGGCGAAAAAACCGGTGGTTGCTGCGGCCGCGGCCAGCAGGAGCAGAAAAATCAGCGAACGCATGTGTCAGTTTCCCTTGGCGAGAGCGGTCGTATCGGCAGCGGCCTCGGAGAGCGCGGCCTGCACGTGCTGGGCAAACTCCGCCGGTGGCGTGTAGCCGAGTTTACGATAGGCCTTGAGTTCCTCGCCCGAGGGCGAGAAAAACAGGGTTGCGGGCGGCCCGAACAGGCCGAAGCGCGCCAGCAGTTCCCGGTCGCTGGCGTCGTTGGGCGTGACATCCGCTTTCAGAAGGACCGCAGGGGCGAGGGCGCTTGCAACGGCGGCATCAGGAAACGTGTAGCGGTCCATTCGTTTGCAGTCCACGCACCAGTCCGCATAGAAATCCAGCATGACGGGCCGGCCGGCAGCGGCGGCAAGGGAAAGCTGCTGGTCCAGCCCCCCGGAGCCCTTGATCGGCACGAACGAGACCGCCGGTGCGCCGGTTGCGGCAATGCCGCCAGCGCCGAAATGCGCCAGCGGCCGCAGGGGATCCGTGCCTCCGGACGCCGCGCCGACCAGCAGCACCAGGCCGTAGGCCATCCCGAGCAGGCCCGTGCCCTTCGCGAAACGGCGGCCCATGCCGGCTTCCGGAGCCAGCGGCAGCAGGGCGCCGAGCAGAACGCCCCCGACGAACAGGAGCGCGGCCCAGAGCGCGAGCGTTACCGGCGGTGGCACGATCCGTTCGAGCATCCAGATCGCAACCCCAAGCAGCAGCAGGCCGAAGAAGGCCTTGACGGTGTCCATCCAGGCGCCGGCTTTCGGAAGCAGCTTTCCCGCTGACGCCCCGAACGCCAGTAGCGGCGCGCCCATGCCGATGCTCAGCGCGAACAGGGCCAGCCCGCCACGCAGCGGATCTCCTGTCTGACCGATCACGATCAGCGCCGCCGCCAGCGGAGCGGCGACGCACGGGCCCACGATCAGTGCGGAGAGCACGCCCATGACGCCCGCGCCGGCCAGGTTTCCGCCTGACTGGTGGTTGCTGATTTCCGTGAGCCGCGTCTGCACGGCTGCCGGCATCTGGAAATCCCAGGCGCCGAACATGGCCAGAGCCAGCGCCACGAACACCGCGCTGAAGGTCAGTATGACCGCAGGATGCTGAAAGGCCGCCTGCAAATTGTGGCCGAGCAGGGCCACCACCACGCCGGCCACGGTATAGGTCAGCGCCATGGCAACCACGTAGACCAGCGAGAGCATGAACGACCGTCGCGGCGTGGCCCGGTCTCCCTGGCCGATGATCAGGCCGGAAAGAATCGGCACCATGGGCAGGACGCAGGGCGTGAACGCGAGCAGCAGCCCCAGCCCGAAAAACAGCCCCGCCACGGTCAGCAGCGAGCCGCTGGAGATGACCCCCGCCAGCCGCTGTTCCTCCGGCACGGGCGCGTCGGCTGCCGGGCTGACCGCCGCGGGCGCCGGCTGCCGGGGGTCGGCGGATCCGTCAACGGGCGATGCTACCGGCAGCCGGAAGGCCCCGGGAGCAGGCTGGCCTCCGGCGGGCGCCGCCTGCGCGAGCGTCACCATGTCTCCGGGGCCGAGGCTGGCCTCGCGCTGCATCGGCGGATAGCACAGGCCCCCGTCCGCGCAGCCCTGATAGTTCAGGGTGATGGCCGCGACGTCCCCGGTCGGGCCTGGCACGTCGACTTCCAGCTGGCCGTAGTAAACCTCGACATCACCGAAGAATTCGTCGTACTTGGCTTTCCCGGCGGGAATGTCCAGCGATGCCACGTCGATCGCCGTGCCGTCCACGCTGAAGCCCAGGCGGTGGCGATACAGGTAATAGCCGTCTGCGATCTCCCAGGTGGTCCGGAACGAGCCATCCGCCAGGCGCAGAGCGGACAAGCGGAATGCCTCATCCGGCGGCAGGAACTCCTCCTGCCCCGGTTGAGCCGATGCCCGGGCCGCTGCCGCGAGGGTTGCCAGCGCACGGCCCCCGGTGCCGCTGCCGGTCAGGGCGGCCAGAGTGACTTCCCGCGTCCATCGCTGAGGGGGAAAACACAGGCCGATGGCTTCGTTGCAGCCCTGGGCGCCGATGGTCAGGCTGATCGGCTGGCCGGCCTTGCCGGCGGTGACGGGAATTCGAATCGAAAACTGGTCCCGGTAGATGGTCGATTCGCCGAAGAATTCGTCGTTGTGGATCTCACCGGCCGGGAAGTCAGCCAGGTCCAGCTCGACACCCGGCGTGTCGGTGTCGAAGCTGAAGCGTTTCTTGTACAGGTAGTGGTCGGGAGCAACCGTCCAGTCGAGCACGATCTCGGACCCATCCGCCCGGGCCTCCACCAGGAATGCCTTTTCCGGCGGGAGAATATCCGGTGGCACCGCGCCCGTGGCCATCGCCGGCAGGCACGCGATCAGGGCGAGAATCAATTTGCGCATGACATTACTCATTCGTCGCGGCCCCGCGACTGGATACGGCCACCCATTCCAGATAGCCTTCGAGGCCGCCGGTCACAGGGACCGTCAAGACCTCGGGAAGTTCATAGGGATGCTCCCGGACGACTGCATCCACCAGGTCTGACAGCCGGTCCGCCCGGGTCTTTATAAGGAGCAACTCCTCTGCATCTTCCTCGATGCGGCCCTCCCAGCGATAGACCGAGGCAACGCCGGGCAGGCGATTGACGCAGGCCGCCAGCCCGGAATCCACGAGAGCATGGGCGATTTTACGCCCGGTCGCTTCGTCCGGAACGGTGCAGAGACACAGAATCAGCTTTTCTTTCATGCCGTTAAGCGCACAGACCCGGGCGCGCGGAGAATACTGCCGGGTCAAAAAAATGTCACCTTCCCGGCCTTGACTACCGGCAAACCGCCCCTATTATTAGCACTCACTGGGAGCGAGTGCTAATACTCGTGGCCCGAGGTCCCGCCGGCCCGTCGCCGGCATCAACCAGTTGTCATGCAACGTTTTATCTCAAGGAGAGATCGAACATGAATATTCGTCCGCTACACGATCGCGTCGTGGTCAAGCGCCTGGAAGAGGAGCGTACCTCCCCCGGCGGCATCGTCATTCCGGACACTGCGGCCGAGAAGCCCGTCCGCGGCGAAGTCGTGGCCGTCGGCAACGGCAAGCTGCTCGAGAATGGTGACATCCGTCCGCTGGATCTCAAGGCGGGCGACCAGGTGCTCTTCGGCAAGTACAGCGGCACTGAAGTCAAGCTGGAAGGCGAAGATCTCCTCGTGATGCGCGAGGACGACGTCATGGCCGTTTTCGAGGGCTGATCCCCGGAGCGACCGCCGATTTCAGTGTTTCCAATATCGAATTCTCAATAGACAGAGGTTCACAAGTAAATGGCTGCTAAAGAAGTCAAATTCAGCGACGACGCCCGTACGCTGATGTTCAAGGGCGTTAACGTCCTTGCCAATGCCGTCAAGGTAACTCTCGGCCCGAAGGGTCGCAACGCCGTGCTCGAGAAGAGCTTCGGTGCCCCGACCGTCACGAAGGACGGCGTCTCCGTCGCCAAGGAAATCGAGCTTGAGAACAAGTTCGAGAACATGGGCGCGCAGATGGTGAAGGAAGTGGCTTCCCACACCTCCGACGAGGCCGGCGACGGCACCACCACCGCCACCGTGCTGGCCCAGGCGATTCTCCGCGAAGGCCTGAAGTCGGTTGCGGCGGGCATGAACCCGATGGATCTCAAGCGCGGCGTCGACAAGGCGACCATCGCCATCGTTGCGGAGCTGAAGAACCTGTCCAAGCCCTGCGCCGACCAGAAGGCCATTGCCCAGGTGGGCACGATTTCCGCCAACTCCGACGACAGCATCGGCACCATCATTGCCGAGGCCATGGAGAAGGTCGGCAAGGAAGGCGTGATCACGGTCGAGGAAGGTTCAGCTCTCGAGAACGAGCTGGACGTGGTCGAGGGCATGCAGTTCGACCGCGGCTACCTGTCGCCGTACTTCATCAATGACCAGGAGAGCCAGTCCGTCGAACTGGAGAATCCCTATGTTCTCCTGCACGACAAGAAGATCTCCAACATTCGCGAGCTCCTGCCGCTGCTGGAAGGCGTCGCCAAGTCCGGCCGGCCGCTCCTGATCGTCGCCGAAGACGTGGAAGGTGAGGCTCTCGCCACGCTGGTGGTCAACACCATTCGCGGCATCGTCAAGGTGGCCGCCGTCAAGGCGCCGGGCTTCGGTGACCGCCGCAAGGCCATGCTGCAGGACATCGCGGTCCTGACGGGCGGCACGGTGATTTCCGAGGAAGTGGGCCTGTCCCTGGAGAAGGCCACCCTGGCCGATCTGGGCGAAGCCAAGAAGATCCAGGTGACCAAGGAAAACACCACCGTCATCGACGGTGCCGGCGAAGCCAGCGACATCAAGGGTCGCGTGGACCAGATCCGCAAGCAGATCGAGGACGCCACCTCCGACTACGATCGCGAGAAGCTCCAGGAGCGCGTTGCCAAGCTCTCCGGCGGTGTCGCCGTGATCAAGGTTGGCGCGGCCACCGAGATCGAGATGAAGGAAAAGAAGGCTCGCGTCGAAGACGCCCTGCACGCCACCCGCGCTGCGGTGGAAGAGGGCGTGGTGGCCGGTGGCGGTGTCGCGCTGGTGCGTACCCTCGACGGCCTGGACGGTCTCAAGGGCGACAACCACGATCAGGACATGGGTATCAGCATCCTGCGCCGCGCCGTCGAGGAGCCCCTGCGCCAGATCGTGGCCAATGCCGGTGAGGACGCCTCGGTTGTCCTGAACCGCGTTCGCGAAAGCGAAGGTACTTTCGGCTACAACGCCGCGACCGGCGAGTACGGCGACATGATCGAAATGGGTATCCTGGATCCCACGAAGGTCACTCGCCTGGCTCTGCAGAACGCGGCTTCCGTTGCGGCCCTGCTGCTGACCACCGAAGCAATGGTGGCTGAGCTGCCCAAGGAAGAAGCCCCCGCGCCGGCAATGCCGGACATGGGCGGCATGATGTAAACCGCCCGGCGATTGTTTCGCCATCCAGAAGGCCCCGCTTCGGCGGGGCCTTCTTTTTTTTGGCGGGCGAGAACCCGGCTCCGGCTGCTATGCTCGCTGGCATGTCTGCCTCACGTACGCCCGGATCGCCCTGGCCCCACAAGGGTCGGGCCGCCGGCGCATAAGTCATAAACCGCTCAATGGCCCCCGATTTCGACGAATTGCCGGCTGCGCTTCGCGAGTCCGCGTCCGGTGCGTGGGACCGTTTTCAGCAGACGCACCCGGAACCTGCCGCCCGGTTACTCGAGATGCCGGCAGTCGCCGCCAGTATTGCCCGGGTCTGGGCCGTCAGCGAATTCGTTAGCGGGGAGTGCCTCAGACACCCGGACGATCTCGAGGCGCTCCTTGAAACGGGTGGCCTCGAGCAACCTTGGGCGGCGGATTCCCTCGAGCCCGTTCTGGCGCAGGAGCTTGCCGAAGGGGCGGATCCGGATGCCGGAGACGAGGCCTTCATGGGGGCCCTGCGCGTGTTCCGTCGGCGCCAGATGGTGCGGATTGCCTGGCGGGACTACGCGGGGTGGTCCTCGCTGGAAGAAAATCTCGGACACCTGTCCGAGCTTGCCGACGTGACCATCGCCGCTGCCGTCTCGAGAGCGCATGCCGCTCTGTCCCTGCAGCACGGCGAGCCGACGGGTGCCGACGGACACCCTCTGGCCCTGATGGTTCTGGCCATGGGCAAGCTCGGAGGACGGGAGCTGAATTTCTCCTCGGACGTGGACCTGATATTTCTCTACGAGACCGGCGGGGAAACGGACGGCAGGCGGCCCTTGTCCCACGAGCAGTTCTTTGCCCGGCTCGGCCAGCGCGTGATCCGCTTTCTCGACGAGCCGACAGCCGACGGTCGGGTATTTCGCGTCGACCTGAGGTTGCGCCCGTTCGGCCAGAGCGGGCCGCTGGCAATGAGCCTGCCCGCGTTCCAGGCCTATCTCGAGGGCCATGGCCGTCCATGGGAACGCTATGCCTACGTCAAGGCGCGACCGATCACCGGGTGGGCCGCCGGCGTGGGTCTGTACCGGGAGATTCTCGGTCCGTTCGTCTATCGCAGGTACCTGGACTACGGGCTCCTGGAGTCCCTTCGCGATATGAAGGCCAAGGTGGCCGAAGAAGTCGCTCGCCGCGACCTGCACGACAACATCAAGCTCGGCCCCGGCGGTATCCGGGAGATCGAGTTCATCGTGCAAAGCGTGCAGCTGCTCAGGGGCGGGGGCGACCGTCGCCTGCAGCTCACCGGCCTGCTTCCGACGCTGGAGCAGATTCGCGCCCTCGAATATCTTCCGGCTGAAGTGACCCATGACCTCGAGGAGGCTTACCGGTTTCTGCGCGCGCTGGAGAACCGCCTGCAGGCCATGCGTGACAAACAAACCCACGACCTTCCGGCCGCGCCCGACGACCGTGCCCGTCTGGCCCTGGCAATGGGTCGGGAAGACTGGGCCGCCGTGGAGCAAGAACTGGTCGCCCATCGGCACACGATCGAGACCCTGTTCCGGGACCATGTGGATCCGGGCGGCCAGCGCGTCCGGGAGCCCCTGTCCGCCTGGCCGCCGGGCGAGACCGTCGAGGAAGCGCTGGCGGAGCTGGGTTTTCGGGAGCCCGAATCGAGTGCGGCCGTGCTCAGGGGGCTGCGCGACGCGCGCTGGGCCGGGCAGCTGGACGAGACCGGCCGCCGCCGCATGAATGACCTCGTGCCGCTCCTGGTGGCCGATGCGGCGGCGCTGCCGCATCCGGATCAGGCCCTTGGCCGGCTCGTGAAACTGCTGACTGCGATAGGCCGGCGCAGTGCCTACTATGCGCTGCTCAACGAGAACGAGGGGGTTCGGGAGCGCCTCGCCCAGCTGTGCAGCCAGAGTGAATTTCTCGCCGAACAGGTGGCCCTGCATCCGCTGTTGCTCGACGAGCTGATCGACCCGCGGCTGATGCCCCGCACCCGTGACCGGGAGCGGCTCGAGTCCGAACTGGCCGACCGCCTGGCGGGCGTGGACGAAGGCGACCTCGAAGGCCAAATGGATGCGCTTCGGAACTTTCAGCGGGCCGCGGTATTTTCCACGGCCGTGGCGGACCTTTCCGGAATTCTCCCGGTCATGAAGGTGTCCGACCGGCTGACGGATATCGCTGAAGTGATTCTGGTCGAGTGCACCCGTCTTGCACGGGCGCAGATGGAGGCAAAGTACGGTGGCCCCCGCTGCGGCGAGCCGGACCAGCTGCGGGACGCGGGCTACGCGGTGATCGGCTACGGAAAGCTGGGCGGCATCGAGCTGGGCTACGGGTCCGACCTGGACCTGGTGTTCGTGCATGACTCGGCGGGGTCGGTGCAGGAGACCGATGGCGACGCCGCGCTTGAATGCGCCGTGTTCTTTGCCCGGATGACCCGTCGCTTGGTCCACCTGCTCTCGACCCAGACCACGTCGGGAGCCCTGTACGAGGTGGACACGCGCCTGCGGCCCAGCGGCAAGGGCGGTCTTTTGGTCAGCAACCTCAGCGGGTTCGAGGACTATCAGCGTCAGGAGGCCTGGACCTGGGAGCATCAGGCCTTGTTGCGGGCTCGCGCGGTAGCCGGCGACGAGCGGGTCCGGGCGGCGTTCGAGGCCATGCGGGTGCGATTGCTGACCACCTGTGTGGACCCCGACACGCTGCGCGAACGGGTCCGGGACATGCGCGACCGGATGCGTGGTGAACTCTCCAGGGGAACGTCCGAGGCCTTCGACCTCAAGCAGGACCGGGGCGGAATCACCGACGTGGAGTTCCTCGTTCAATACTGGGTGCTCCGCTGGGCCCACGAACAGCCCGAGCTGGTTCGCTGGTCGGACAATATCCGCCAGCTGGAATCCCTCGCGGAGTGCGAGCGGATCCCGAAAGCGGACGCCGCACGCCTCATGGATGCGTATCTGGCTTATCGCCGGCGTCTGCACCATGGGGTTCTGGCGGGCGAGAACGGCCTGATACCAATGACCGAGCTGGTCGAGGAACGGACCTGGGTAGCGGAGTTGTGGGCGCAAACGATGACGGAATGATCAGGCCTGCCGGCCGTCCGGGGATTGCTATACTCTGGCCCGGTTCCCAACCCGCCCGGACCGCCCATGAGTGCAGACGTCAGCCCTGTTCCACCCAACGCCGAAAACCACTACCGCGTCACCGCGGATGATCTCCCGCTGCACTGTCCGATGCCGGGTATGAGCCTCTGGAATTCGCATCCCAGAGTTTTTCTGCCCATCGAGCGCACGGGCACGGCAAAGTGTCCGTATTGCGGCGCGTCCTTCAGCCTGGAGTCCCGGTCGTCCGGGGGCTGAGGGGGCGGCGGAGCGCGCCCCGGGACTGCTAGCGAGGTGTTGCCGCTCATCTGTCACGTGAATCTTGCGCGCGGCTTTCGCGGCGGCGAGCGCCAGACCGAATTACTGATACGGGAACTGTCCGAAGCCGGAGTACGGCAGCGCCTGGCGGGCCGGCGCGGAGAGCCTCTGCTGGATCGTCTTGCCAATGCCGAGGGCGTGGAGCGGCTTGCCGTGGGCGGACACGCGCTGGGAGGATTCAGGGCCGGCCGCGGAGCGGACCTGGTGCATGCCCACGAAACGCATGCCGCTCACGGTGCATTTCTCCGGCACCGTGTTTCCCGAACGCCTTACATCATCACCCGCCGGGTGTGCAATGTGCCGGGCAGCAGCGCCTTCACCCGCGGGATGTACGAGCAGGCGGCCTGTACCGCCACCGTATCCGCCTCCGTGGCCGACGTCATGGCCGGCTACGCTCCGGGCCTGCAGACCCGCGTCATCCACAGTGCCACCAGCGAGCTGCCGGTGGACCCCGCCTTCGTCGCGGAGCTGCGCTCCCGGGTCGAGGGTCGATTCGTCGTGGGCCATGTCGGCGCCCTCGACGAAAAGACCAAGGGCCAGAGCTACATCATCCAGGCCGCCCGGGAGCTTGCGGACAGGTACCCGGATCTGCTCTTTCTGTTTATCGGCGGGGGCCGGGACGAGGCCATGCTGAAGTCGCTGGCGGCGGACCTGGACAACATCCGCTTCACGGGATTTGTGAACAACGTCGGCGACTATCTTTCGGTCATGGATATCTTCATGCTGCCGTCCATGACCGAAGGGATGGGCGGTATCGTCGTGGACGCCATGCAGTTCGGACTGCCGGTGATCGCCACTCGCGTGGGCGGACTCCCGGAAGTCGTGAGTGACGGCAAGAGCGGGCTGCTGATTCCGCCCGCGGACGTGCCGGCGCTGGCGTCGGCGATTGTGACCCTCTACGAAGACCCGGAGCTTCGTGCCCGGATGGGCGCGGCGGGGCGGGAGATCGCCGGACGCTTTGCGCCGGCGAGAATGGCCGAGCAGTATCTTCGTCTCTACAAGGACGTCCTGGGCAGGGAGTTGACATGATTATCGTGACCGGTGGCGCGGGATTCGTTGGCAGCAATGTCGTAAAGGGCCTGAACGAGAGGGGTGAACGGGACATCCTCGTCATCGATGATCTCAAGCACGGCCAGAAATTTACCAATCTCGTGGGCTGCGATTTCGCGGACTATGAGGACAAGACCGCGTGGCGGGAGAGACTGAAGGAAAAGGGTCTTCCCCACGGCACCCGAGCTGTTCTGCACAACGGCGCGTGCTCGGCGACCACGGAATGGGACGGTCGCTACATGATGGACGAAAACTACGCGGTCAGCCGCGAGTGGCTGCACGCGTGCCTCGCCGCCGGCGTGCCGCTGATCTATGCCTCTTCGGCTGCCGTCTACGGGGCCGGGCCGGAGTTCAGCGAGGACCCTGAATGTGAATCGCCCCTGAATGTCTACGGCTATTCCAAGCTGCAGTTCGATCGCTATGTCCGCCGCCTGGAGGACCCCGGCAGCCAGGTTGTGGGCTTGCGCTATTTCAATGTTTACGGCCCGAACGAAGCCCACAAGGACAGCATGGCCAGCGTCGCCTGGCATCTGCGCAACCAGATACTCGAGACCGGGGAAGTGCGCCTGTTCGAAGGGTCTGACGGCTATGACGACGGCGAGCAGCGAAGGGATTTCATTTACGTCGGCGATGTCGTGGCGGTCGTGATGTTTTTCCTGGACCATCCCGAACTCAGCGGCATTTTCAATACCGGCACGGGCCGCGCGCAGAGCTTCAATGACGTGGCCCGGGCGGTGATCGACTGGCATGGCAGCGGCCGGATCCGGTATATCCCGTTTCCCGAGCATCTCAAGGGACGCTACCAGAGCTACACGGAAGCCGATATGACCAGCCTGCGGGAGGCGGGCTACACAGCGGATTTCCTGACCGTCGAGGAAGGCGTGAAGGCATATATGAACGCTCTGGACATGTGACCGGGCCGGTTCTGGTCGTCGGCCCGTCCTGGGTTGGCGACATGGTCATGGCTCAGGCCCTGTTCAAGGTGCTGGCACAACGGCGCCCCCGCCCGGTCGTGGACGTGCTCGCGCCGGGCTGGTCGCGGCCGCTGATCGCCCGCATGCCGGAAATTCGCCGCGCGATCGAGATGCCGCTGGGGCATGGCGAATTCGGCTGGTCGCGGCGCCGGGCCCTCGGCAGGAGCCTTCGATCGGCCGGCTATGCGCAGGCCATCGTGCTGCCCCGTTCCTTCAAGTCCGCGTTGACCCCGTTTCACGCTCGTATTCCCGTCCGCACGGGCTATCGCGGCGAATCCCGGTTGTGGCTGCTCAACGACATCCGCCCGCTGGACAAGTCCGCGCTGCCGCGAACCGTCGACCGCTATGTGGCCCTGGGCGGACCGCCGGGAGCGAAACAGCCGCCGGCCGTGCCTGAGCCGGCCCTCGAGGTGGATGCCGCCAATCAGCAGCGCCTTCGCACTGCCCTCGACCTGGCGGCCGGCGTGCCGGCAGTGGCGATGATGCCCGGGGCCGAGTTCGGGCCCGCCAAATGCTGGCCGCTCGAGTATTTCGCGGAAGTTGCCCGCGAGGCCGGAAGCCGGGGCCGGCAGATCTGGATTCTGGGATCGGAACGGGATCGCGCCGCGGGGGAGACCATTCGGGCGGGGGCCGGGGAGGCTGTGCGCAATCTCTGTGGTCAGACCCGTCTGGAGGATGCGGTGGATCTCCTCGCCATGGCCGAAGCGGCGGTCACGAATGATTCCGGCCTGATGCATGTGGCCGCGGCCGTGGGCTGCAAGGTCATCGCCCTTTACGGATCCACGACACCCGAATACACGCCGCCGCTCACCGCGAACAAGCATGTCCTGTGGCTGCGGCCGGACTGCGGTCCCTGCATGCAGCGGACCTGCCCGCTGGATCATCTGAAGTGTCTGCGCGACCTGCTCCCGGAGCAGGTGACCGACATTCTCAGGACTCTCTGAGGATATTGAAGGGCGCCAGCTCCGGCCGGCGGCAGTTGGCCAGCGGCACGATGCCCGTCGTGACGAGGGCAAAGCGGCCGGAAACGCTGGCGTGGCTCACCGTGTCCGTTAGCACCATCCAGGCGGAGAAGGGCGGGAACCGGATTTCCTCGTATCCCCGGGCATCGGCCTGGAACTCCGGTGTGTCCTTCATGTAGTTGTGAAACCGCCGCATGATCCGGTCATAGGGGCTGGAGTCCAGCATTTTTGCCAGCGGCAGGCCGCCGCCGGCCAGCGTGGTAATGACACTGGAACGAATGCGATCCAGCGGCCCGGGTTGCAGGGCCCGCCGCGGGTTCTTCAGGCGAATTCCGGCTGCGTCCCCGAAGCGCCCGAACAGTTCAGGGAACGCCCCCTTGGTCGCCCAGACCCGGTCTTGCGCGGGATTGAGATTCACGAAGAATCGCAGAATCCGGTTGCCGTGGGTGGCACCGTAGGCGCCGGCATCGATGTGCACCAGTTCGTTGCTCGCGTGAGGCTTGAGGTTGCGGCCCTTTTCCTCGAGAGGACGGAAGCTGCAGGTTCCGAGGGTCCAGTTTTCCACGAGTTCCGGCATGATCCGGCGCAGCAGTTCATCGACGGCCCGGCCATGGTCCGCCAGGATCCGCCGGGCCCGCGCCGCAAGCGCCGGATCGTCATCCAGTCCGCGGACCGCGTCCGCCTCGGGGTGGTAGCTGACATTCTTCAGCTTCAGGGCCCCGGGCAGCGCGTCCCGGAGAAACGCCTGGTCCTCCGCGCTCGGCAGCGGCAGGGGCGCGGCGGGAAAAAACACGATATTTCCCGCCTCCAGTTCGTCGCCCAGGGCGGGTGAGGCAGATGCCGCGTCCGGGCTCTGGGGGCAGGTGATCAACACGTTTTGCTCGGCGCCTCGGCGGCGGGGGTCGTCAGGGTCCCGATGATACACTCGACGGCTCGCCGGACATCCTTGCGAGGGGTTTGCCCGCCAGCCATGTCAGCGCTGTGACCGCTATCGAAACAGAGATTCCCGGAGGCGCGGTGCTCTATGACGGCCGCCTGCTCGACGGCGTGGCGGACGGCCTGTTCGATCCGGCCTGGTGGACCTCGACGGGGCGCATGATCGGCCCCGCTGATGGCGGCCGCGGAACGGTTTTCTTCCTGCGCGCCGGGACCGGAGAATGGGCGCTGCGACACTATCAGCGTGGCGGCCTGGTCGGCCGGGTGGTCAGCGACCGGTACCTGTTCAGCGGCGCCGAGCGGACCCGATCGTTCCGCGAGTGGCGGCTCCTGGCCCGGCTCGCGGAAGACGGCTTGCCCGTTCCTTCACCGGTGGCTGCGCGATACGTCCGGGCCGGCCGCCAGTACACGGCGGACCTGATTACGCTCCGGATACCCGGGGCCCGGCCGCTGTCGAGGTGTCTTGCCGAGCAGCCGCTGCCGGGTGACGTCTGGGTCAGCGTGGGCGAATGCATCCGCCGTTTTCATGACGCCAACGTGTTCCACGCCGATCTCAATGCCCACAACGTCCTGCTCGACGGCAGCCGGGCCGCGTGGCTGCTGGACTTCGACCGGGGGCGGATACGCGAGGACCGCGGCTGGCGCCGAAGCAACCTGGAACGGTTTCTGCGCAGCCTGAACAAGATCCGGGCGGCCGACCCGCGGGTGGTGTTCGGCCGCCCGGAATGGGGTCAGGTCATGGAGGGCTACGTCGGCGGCGCCGCGTAGGGATCCACGTGGCCGGGGGTCGGCGGCTTGAACCGTTTGTGCACCCACAGGTACTGCTCGGGGCAGAGCCGCACCCGGGATTCGAGCAGCGCGTTGATCCGCGCCGTATCGGCCTGGGGGTCATCGGACGGAAAGTCTTCCAGCGCCGGAAGGATATCGAGCCGGTAGCCGGCCGAGCCCGGCAGGCGCACCGGATAGAAGGGCACAACGGGGGCGCGCGCGAGCCGGGCGAATTTCGAGGTTGCCGTGTTGGTGGCGGCCGGCACGCCGAAGAAGGGAACGACCGCACTGTTCTGGCGGCGATGGCTCTGATCCGGCGCGTACCAGATCGCCCGGTTCGCTTTCAGGTGTCGCAGCGTGCCGCGCACGTCCTGCTTCGGCACGACGGCGTCCGCCGCCCGGGTCCGGCCCCGGCGCATGACCTCCTCCAGCAGCGGATTGTCGGCCCGGCGGTACATCGCGGCAACCGGGGCCACGAGGGTCATGAAGCGGCCGCCGAGATCCAGGGTCGTGAAATGGCCGGTCAGGAGAATAGCGCCACGGCCGTCGGCCATCGCCGCCTCGAGATGCTCCAGGCCCGTGTAGGTCACCCGGTTCCGGACCCGGCGGTCGGAGGCCCACCAGCACATGCCGGTTTCGATCAGCGACATGCCGAGGGAATCGAAATGACGCCTGGCCAGCGTCCGGCGCTGCGAGTCGTCGAGTTCGGGGAAGCACAGGCCGATGTTGATGAGGGCAATCCGCCGGCGTTCCCGCGCCAGCCAGTAGGCGACTCTGCCGATTACCCAGCCGGCCGCCCGCTGCCCTGCCAAAGGCAGCCACGTCAGGACCCGTATGACGCCCAGGCCAAGCCACAGGGGCCAGAAGCGGGGAGCGAGGAAACGATAGAGCGGGACGGATTCCTGGTCCAACGCGGGCCACTGAAGTGAGTCGGAACGCCCGAGTATAGACGCCGGCCGCCGGCGGAGCCTGTGCTACCATCGCGCCGAATCCGGCGACCCCGCCACTTGGGGCCTCAATCCATGACTCTTGCGATACCCGACTTTGCCCAGGCCAGTGTACTGGTGGCCGGCGACATCATGCTCGACCGCTACTGGACCGGACAGACCGGCCGGATTTCGCCGGAAGCCCCTGTTCCGGTGGTCCGTATCGCGGGCGTGGAGGATCGCCCGGGCGGCGCCGGCAACGTGGCCGTCAACCTGGCATCGCTGGGTGTATCCACCGACCTCGTGGCGGTGACCGGCGACGACGAGGCGGCGGTCTCCCTGGAGCGGCTGCTCGGCGCGCGGGGCATCCGCAGCGAGTTCGTCACCGCGGCGGATCTACCGACGATCACAAAGCTTCGGGTGCTGTCCCGAAACCAGCAGCTGATCCGGCTGGACTTCGAAGAGCCGATGAATGCCACCGGCGTGGGCCCGGGGCTCAGGGACGCCATGGAGCGCTACCTGGATACCGTCGGCGCGCTGATCCTGTCCGACTATGGCAAGGGCGCGCTGGAGGAGGTGTCCACAATGATCTCGGCTGCGCGCCATGCCGGTGTTCCCGTGCTCGTGGATCCCAAGGGCAGTGACTTCTCCCGATACCATGGAGCGACGGTTGTGACGCCGAACCTTGCGGAATTCGAGGCGGTTGTTGGCCCCTGCCCGGATGAGCGCACGCTCATCGAGCGGGCCCGGCGGCTGTGCGCCGACCTGGACCTGGGGCACCTGCTGATCACCCGCAGCGAAAAGGGCATGACCCTCGTTTCGGCCGACGGGCAGCTCGTGCACCTGCCGGCCGAGGCCCGCGAGGTATTCGACGTGACCGGTGCCGGGGACACCGTTATCGCGGTCACCGGTGCCGGGCTGGCGCTGGGCCTCCCGGCGGGAGAGGCGGCGGCCCTGGCGAATCTGGCGGCCGGGATCGTGGTTGGCCGCCTGGGTGTGGCGTCGGTGACCCAGGGGGAGCTTCGCCACGCGCTTCATCAGGCCGGCAAGGGCGGCCGGTCCGTCGTGGACGAGGACGAACTGCTGGCGCTGATCAGCGAATCGCGTCTGCGCGGCGAGCGGGTGGTCATGACGAACGGCTGCTTCGACATTCTCCATGCCGGCCACGTAACGTACCTCGAGGAAGCCAAGGCGCTGGGAAACCGGCTGGTCGTGGCCGTAAACGACGACGAGTCCACCCGCCGGCTGAAGGGGCCGGACCGCCCGGTCAATTCTCTCGAAGACCGCATGCTGGTCCTGGCGGGCATGGCCTCGGTGGACTGGGTCGTGCCGTTCTGCGATGACACCCCCGAAGCGCTGATCTGCCGCGTGCTGCCAGACGTCCTCGTCAAGGGCGCCGACTACAAGCCGGACCAGATTGCCGGCGGCGAGTGTGTGCGCAACAACGGCGGAGAGGTTCGCGTACTGAGTTTCCGCGAGGGCCGGTCCACTTCGGCCATCATCGAGCGCCTCCGCGGCTAGCCGCGATTCCGGCGTGCGCCAGCTCTATCTGCTGATCTCGTACGTGGCCGCGCCGTTCGTGGCGCTGGTGCTGATCTGGAAAGGCTTCGGCAACCGGGACTATTTCGGACGCTTCGAGGAACGCTTTGGGTTCGGGCGCTCCCGTGTCCAGTCGGACAGCATCTGGATCCATGCGGTGTCTGTCGGTGAGGTAACCGCGGCGACGCCGCTGATTCGGCGCCTGATGGACAGCCATCCGGGCACGCCGATCGTGGTCACCACGGTCACCCCGACCGGCGCCCAGCGTGTCTTCGATCTGTTCGGCGACACGGTCGTGCACAGCTACGCCCCCTACGACATGCCCGGATCGGTGGCGCGTTTCTTCGAGCGGATGAGGCCCAAGGTCGCCATCATCATGGAGACCGAGCTGTGGCCGAACCTGTGGGCGGAATGCGGGAAACGCGACGTTCCCCTCGTGCTGGCGAACGCCCGGGTTTCGCCGCGATCC
>JARFQW010000104.1 GCA_029287575.1 Gammaproteobacteria bacterium
GGGTTTTTTGGGGATTTTTTTGCTTCATTAACACGCTCTAGATGTTTTTCTGTTTTTTCTCTTCCTGGGGGGCCTCCCCCCCCGTGGGGTGTTCGCCGGGTGCGGCGTCGCATAGCGGGGGGCTCACTGTGCGTGTTTCTGTCCGGGGGGGGGGGGGTCGATGCCCCCCCGCCACTGTTTTTTCCCCCGGCCGAACGGTTCTGAGACCCGCGTGCAGGTATTCCGGCTCCTTTCCTGGTCATAGTAGTTACGTGTCTACCTTCCCAAGCGCAGCAATGACCAAGACGCAGGATTGCGCCGTCACGTTACGCCGGATCGAAGGGCCTGAAGCCAGCGAGCTGTTCATTCACTGCCAGCCGCCGGACGGGGCGATCACTGCGCAGCGGCAGGCCGAGGCGATCTATTCGGCGCTTGCGGACGCGCTGGAAGCCGAGGGCGGAGACTTCGGATCCGTGGTGTCCGAAACGGTGTTCCTTCGGGACCTGGACTCGAGCATCGGTTCCGTTCACAGGGCTCGCCGGAGGGTTTTGTCCGGGCGCATGGCGGCAAGGCATCGGCCGGCGACGACCGTTATCGAGCAGCCGCCGCTGAATGATTACGCCTCCCTGGAGGTGATGGTGCAGGCTCACCTGCCGCGCGACTCGGCGCCGCGGTTTGACACGGTCGAGGCTGATAACGGTTGTAACTGTCCCGAGTGTCGGAATGCGCACGGCTTGCGGGTCCGGGAGGGTGAGCAGGTTCGCCTGTATGCCGGTGGACTTTGCGGTGCCGGTGATAATGCCTACGAGCAGACCCACAACATGTTCGTCCTGGCCGAAGCGCTGCTGCAGCGGGCTGGCATGGAATTCCGCGATGTGCTCCGCACCTGGATCTATTTCCGGGATATCGACCGCGACTACGGAGAGTTCAACCGCGCCCGGCGCGCGTTCTTCGAGGCGCACGGGATCGATACCGTCCCAGCGAGCACCGGCATCGGCGGCGGTCCAGTCTCCGATGTCCATGATCTCTGCCTGGGCTTCTACGCCGTCAAGGCGGGGCGCGCCGTCGAGCGCACGGTCATGACCTCGCCAACCCTCAACGAAGCGCCGCAGTACGGCGCCGACTTTGTGCGGGGAATGCGCGTGGCGGAATCGAACAAGATCGCGCTGCATGTTTCCGGAACGGCCAGCATCGACGAGCACGGCAATACGGTCCATGTGGGTGACTTCGAGGCCCAGGCGGACCGTATGCTGGTGAATATCGCGGCCCTGCTCGAAGGTCAGGGTGCCAGCTTCACCGACGTGGTTTCTGCCATCACCTACGTAAAGAATCCGGCGGACGCGGCGCGCCTGCGGGAGAAGCTTGACCAGGCGGGTTTCCGGGGCTTCCCCAATGCCATGGTGGCCGCACCGATCTGCCGGGCCGATCTCCTGTGCGAAATCGAAGCGCTGGCCGTCCTGCCGAAAGTGGCTCTGTCCCGCTCCGGCGGCGGCTGACCTATTCGAATTCCATGGCCGTGAATACGATGCCGGCGTTTCGCGCCGCCAGCTCGTCGAACGTGTCGAGGTCCGAATAGGCCGACTGGTCGATCTTGTAGGCGTCGTCCAGGGTGCCCCCTTCGTCCAGAAGCTTCTGCACCTCGCCGCGAAGGAAGGTCAGGTAGTCCTGGGTATATCGGGTGACCACTTTCACGTTGGTCGGAACGCCATGGCCCGGGATCACGACTTCCGGCTCGAGCGCCAGGAAGCGATCATAGGTTTCGATCCAGGCCTTGGTGTCAGTATTCTCGAAGATGGGCAGCAGGCGCTGGTGGAACGCCATGTCGCCCGATATAACCAGTTTCTGTTCCGGCAGCCAGACCTGGATATCCCCGGGGCTGTGACCCGGTCCCAGGTAGAGGGCCTCGATCCGCATCCCGCCCAGTTCGATGATGTATTCGTCCTCGAACGTGATGTCGGGCAGCACGACTTCCGTGCCCTCGGCCTTGTCCTTGTTGTAGCCCTCCATGCGATTCAGCAGGCCAAAGGCGCCTTCTTCGATTTCCTTCGCGGCATCGATATGGGCGACCACCGGCACACCCTGCTGCTTCCAGTAGTTCGAGCCCAGCGCGGCATGCCCCTGGCCGTTTTCGAGGATGACGTAGCGCACCGGCTGGTCAGTGACCCGGCGTATCTCCTCGTGCAGTGCTGCGGCCAGCTTGTAGCAGGCGCCGGCATTGACCACGACCACGCCGTCCGGCGTGATGATGAACGACAGATTGTTGTTGTGGCCCGAGTTTTCGTAGGTTGGCGGCGCGGTCGCCCCGATGGCCGACCAGACGCCGGGAATGACTTCGCGCGGCGCGTCGTAGAGTACGGACTCCGGGTACTTGTCCGGAATGCTCTGGTCGGCCAGGGCGATCCCGGCAAAGAGAAAGGGTAGTAGAGCGGCTGCGAGTCGCTTCATCTTCAGGGCTCCCTTGTTATTGCCCAGAGTATAGCGCTGGCAGGTCTTTCGGCGCTCGATGTGACGCGCGCATTCGGTGGCCAGGCCGCTCAACTGACAAAATCGCTATCGCTTGCCAGCGTCCTGCGGCCGGGACATTGTGGTACTGCGGTACGCTTTCCAAACCCGCCTGACACGCTCCCCTGGAAAACTGCGATCAGGTGCCCGGAACGGCTTGGGCCCGACCTAAAAGCGGGCCCGAACCCGGGCCCCTGTAATTGGTCGGGTGCGGCTTTCCCGCCAGATGATCAGGGCATTGGAGGCAATGACGACGGTGGCGCCGATGAGCACCTTCGGCAACGGCCAGTCATTCCAGATCAGCCATCCGAACAGCGTAGCCCAGACGATACCGCTGTAGTTGAACACCGTGACGATGGCCGCAGGTGCGTTTCGAAACGCAATGGATATGAGCCACTGCGCCAAGGCTCCGGACAGGCCCACCCCGAACAACAGGGGCACTTCGGCCAGGGTGGGTGTCACCGCCACCAGCGGCAAGGGCAGGGCGGTGATGAGCGTGCCGATGACCAGGAAGTAGAAGGCGATGGTTTCGGGACTTTCGTATTTCCCCAGATAGCGAAGAACGATCTGGAGCGTGGCATGCATTAGCGCGGCCCCGATCGCGACCGTGACACCGATGGCCGTCACGTTCCCGCCCGGACCGGCCATGATCACGACACCCGCAAAGCCCAGCAGGACCGCCCCCCAGCGATACGGCCCGACCCGCTCTCCCAGAAACAGCACGCCGAGTATGGGAATGAACAACGAGGCGGTGAACATCAGCACGGTCGTTTCCGCCATGGGCATCAACGAGAACGCCGCAAAAGTCGTGACCAGTGACAGCGATCCGAGAACCGCCCGGAATCCGATCAGGGACGGCTTGCTGCGGATGACCAGAATTTCGCGCTTGCCAAGCACGAAGACCAGAAACAGGAACGGCATGCACGCGATGAGATTCCGATAAAAGGCAATCTCGATCACCGAATGGTTCGCGCTCAGTAGCTTCGCGAAGACGTTCATGACGGTGAACATGAAGAACGCGCCCATGGCGGCCGCCATGCCGCGGACGACATGTTCCTTGTGGCCAAGGGCTGCGGAATCGGCGGACACGCGGTTTCAGTCGTCCTCGTTGGTGGAAAGCGGCGAGGGACCTCTCCAGGCTAACAGCATGGTCGGGCATAACGGCATCCCGGTGGACAATCGTGCGTCCTGTGTCGGTTGTGCTCGCCCAGGCACGGCCTTCTTCGGGAATCGTACTTGCACGAATTGTCCGTTGTGAAAGGCGAAGAAACCGATGCGGTCCGTGATCAGCCCTGCGCCGTGGACCGCGCGGAAAGTTCCAGCGGCTGACGCCACGATCGTTCCACCGAATGCATGGGCCTGAGACTCAGCCCGGGATTGCGTCTCTCCTTGACTCGTTATCCGAAAGGGCACGGCGCCAGAATGCCGACCCGTTCGCCGGCGTGAACGCTGAATCGAGGGGCTTGCTCGCGGTCTGTTGAAACACGATCGACTAATCCGTGATAGCCGTGACGACGCCGACGCCGATGGTCCAGTTCGACACCCTGATCCTGAATCGCGTCCCCGTTTCCATTGCCATTGGCGCCGCCAGCCGGACCCGGATGTCCGCGGGCTCACCGGGTGCCAGGCTCTCCGCGTTCCCGGGGAGTTCCACTGCTCCCTTGACGTCCGCGGTCCGAAAGTAAAAAAGCGGGTCGGGCTTTTTCTTCAGGGCGTTGCCGCCGGAAAGATCCTTTTGTTCAGGGAACGCCGCGACGTCGCTTTCCGTTAGCACATAGACCCGGGCGTCGAACTCCGCATGCGACTCGATCGATCCCGGTTTCGCAAGGACCTGTCCACGCTCGACGTTCTCGCGTTCGAATACGGGCAGCACCACGCTAACGGTATCGCCCGCACGAGCCTCGTCAGGCAGTTCACGGAATTTCTCTAGACTCGCGGCGGTTGTCGTCACGGTGTCGCGGGTGCCCACGATGGCAACCTCTTCGCCCACCCTGACTATCCCGCGCTCGATCCGGCCCGTCACCACCGTGCCGCGACCCGGAATCGAGAACACATCCTCGATCGGCATCAGGAAGGGACCGTCCACCGCGTCATCACCCGGCGCCGGTAGGTCCAGGACCTCGAGCATCTGCTCGACGGACTGGACAGACGGGTTACCCTCCTCCGATGGTGCGGTATTCGGGCCGGCACATGCTGTTGCCGACAAAGCAACAAGCCAAACGGACAATGCGATCGACGAAGGTGTCTGAAGATTCCGGATCATCAATGGCGCTCCGATAGTTTGCTGGCCGGCTCGCTCGCGGAGCGAAGACCCGGGTCAGGCACGTTTAGCAGAAACGGGCCGCCGCCGCCAATGGACGGGTGATCCGGCCGCACCCCAAGCCCACCCAATCCGGCGATGTGGTCCGGGACGTGGCCGTGACCCATGCCTTCCAGGGCACAGTGCCAGTGGTCAGACCGGGCGCGGTCAGAGGTCCGGACTTATCTGACCATCGCGACTTCGGTTGCGCACAACACCAGGGCGTTGACGACGAGACGGCCGGTTTCCCGGTCGAGACCGGTGCGATCCATTTCGTTCAGGCAGGCGCCGGGCAGCGTTCTCATTCTGCTGTGGGTGCGCGGGTCAGGCGATAGACAAGCAGAGCCGTGCGTTTGACCACGAGCGGGAGGAGGTCGAGATCGATCGTTTCTTCGGGGCTGTGGGCACCGTCGCCGAATGCCCCCAGCCCGGCCAGCGCCGATTCCACGTGAGGGGCGGCGAAGGAAATGTCCGCGGCGCCTCGCCGGCCGGGATCGAAGGCCGCCATGCGGGGAGCACCGAGATCCCGGTTGATCTCGTTCATCAGTTCGAGAAGGGCCGTATTGCCGGCGGCAGGCGACATCGGCGGATAGCCGTCGGCGAACAATATCGAGGCCCCGGTCCGGGGATGGTGTTTGGAAACGATCGTGCGCATCGTTGCGCGGGCCGTTTCAAGCTGCCCGACGGTCAGGGTGCGTATCCCGCCCGTGACGACTGCCGATTGTGGGACCACGTTGTTCTTGCCATAGGCCGAACCGCTGCTGGTTGCCTCATCAAGGGCCACGTCGGTGCCACCCAGAATCACTCCGGCGTTGAACGTCAGGTACGGCTCACCGCGCAGTTGCTCGTGAAAGGCATTCAGGATCCGGGCCGCCTCGAATATGGCGCCGCTGCCCGTAGTCTCGCTGAAAATGCGTGACGAATGGGCCTGTACGCCGGTCACCACCAGCTTCCAGGTGCTGGCGCTGCGTCGTGCGACGACGCCGTAGTGTCGCTCTCCGTCCCGTGAGCCGCTTTCGAAGCCCAGGGCCGCGTCGCTGTTGCGCGCCGCCTCGATAAGGCTCGCCCGGGATACCACGTGGGGCTTGCCCGGCCGCTCTTCGTCGCCGGTCATGATGACCCGGATCGTGGTGTTATCCAGGGCCCCCACGCTGGCGAGGGCCATGAGCGCGTAGACAATGGCGATGTTGCCGCCTTTCATATCCGCGACTCCCGGGCCATGGCCGGTGTCGCCGTCCCGGGTGAACTGCTGAAACGGGTGGTCGGGCTCGAACACCGTGTCGAGATGACCGATCAACAGGACCCGCTGGCCCTGGTTGCCCCGTCGTTCAGCATAGAGATGGCCGGCGCGGTTCATCTCAGGCGGCAGGTCATCCCAGCGAACCTCAAAGCCGATGTCCGCGAGGTCCTGGCTCAGCTCTTCCCCCACTTCGCGTACCCCGGCGAGATTCAGGGTGCCGCTGTTGATGTTGACGAGTTGCTCAAGGCGTTCAACCGCAGCCTCTTCGTGGGCATCGATCCAGGCAACAATTCGTGTCTCCTCCGGTGACAGCGAAGGCGCTGCGGCCCCGTCCGAGGACCAGAGCAAGAGAGCGAGGATCGCCGCGAGCAGGGGGCCATGCTCATACCGCCGGATCATGATGAAGTCTCCCGTCGCTGCGGTGGGTCTCGAGCGGTTCTCAAAGAGAAGAATGCGCTGGCGCACCAGACGCTCAGTGTAACCAAACCCGGGGCATTCGCAGCGCGGGGATTCGTTAAGAGTCGCCATGCGGAGGGTTGTCGTGCGTGGCCTCGTCCGGGGCTTGTCGCCCGCTGTGAGGTTCTTAACGTGTTTCCGTTTGCCGGATCGAAAGAGTTGACAGCCTCGGCAAACCGACTCGCGGAAGACAAAGGCAGTGAGCTTCGAAAACTCGCGGCGCCAGATTCGCCCGGTCAGTCGTGTTGCCGAAGACCTGTTGGGAAACGTTCCCTCGTAATGTCGAGAGAACTTACAGCTTGTATAGGGAGGCGAGTTTCGCAGGTCGCGCAGACCCACGTTCAACTAGGGATTGTCCCTGGCTGGCTCGATTCTTGCAGAGTTTTTGGGGCGCATATCAAGGAATCTGGCCGAACGCTACGCGGCCGAATTGCCTCAAGGAGGAGTTACGATTCAGATGCTTGGCCGCATATGCTCAGGGCGCATATCGCTCGCCGTCGGAGTGCTCGGTCTGGTGTTGGCGGTGAGTGTCGGCCTGTGGCTGTTCCTGGCGGCCAGCTTCGAGCCCAACGGGCGGACAAACGCGGTATTTCAATTCCTCGATGCGCTCGTCGTCACACCGGTGGCCGAGCAGTTCCGGCATGTGGTTTTTACAAAACAGTTCGTCGCCTTCATGGGGCTGATCGCTCTGCTCGCGGTCGTTGTTCCGGCAACCCGGAAGGAACCGATCCTCAGCAAAGGCCTGTTCCAGGACGTGTTCTGGTTTTTGTACCAGCCCGTCGTGTTCGTGGTTATCTTTGCGACCTGGCTAACCTGGCTACCCAACTTCTTCGATGCGCACCTTGGCAATCTGAAGACAGATATCGTGACGCAATGGCCGGCATGGGGGCGGCTGGTCCTCGGCATCTTGATAGCCGATTTTATGCACTGGGTGCAGCATGTAATGCTCCACAAGATTCCGATTTTGTGGAATTTCCACAAGGTTCATCATTCCCAGCAGCAGCTGAATGTCTTTACGAACTTCAGGGTCCATGCCGTCGATCACGTCCTGTTGATGACGCTACGCGCGGTTCCGTTGCTGATCCTGTCATTCGAAATCCCCGAGGTGTTCATCGTTCTGGTCTTTCAGAAGTGGCACCCGTGGTTCACGCATGCGAACGTCAGGACCAACCTCGGGCCGCTGAAGTACGTCCTGGTTACTCCGCAGTCTCACCGGGTCCACCACTCCGTGGAAGCCGAGCATCGTGACAAGAACTTCGGGTCTTTGCTGAGTATCTGGGATCACCTTTTCGGAACCCAGGTGCGAAACTATGACGTGTATCCCGGCACGGGAATCGGGGACAAGGGCTATCCGCTGGAGCAGGGCGTAGCCTGGTGGATGCTTCCGGTCATGCCGATCGTGCAGATGTTTCAGCCGTTTCGCGAGATCGGTCGGGATCTGCTTCGACAACGCGGCAGGAAAAGGGCGCTGCAGTAGAAACGCGGGACCGCCCCGATAGGTCGATAGGTGCATGTCGCTGATGAAGCGTCGTCGCGTTCTTCTCAGGGACCGCTTGCCACAGTGCGAGCGATCGTTACCGTCTGTGCATGCCACTGGCGGGGATTACGGGCAGCAGCGGCATCGAACTGCTGGGCTTCTCCCAGGTCGAGCGCTTCGACCTTTCCGGCTTGCCATCGACTGATGTGGCACGCCCCGATTTCCGCTCGCGCCCTGACGGCCGCCGTTTCGGCGGCGTCAGGCTCCGGCTGACCGGGTCTGCTGGCGCCGGAACTCACCCGGACTCAGGCCCTCCCATCGGGAGAAGGCGCGTGTAAACCCGCTCTGGTCGGCATAGCCCAGCAGAAACGCGATCTCGGACAGCGGCTGGTCGGATTCCTGGAGGTAGTCCCGGGCGAGTTCCTGGCGGCAGGATTCCACGACCTCCCGGAACGTCGTGTCTTCGGCGCGCAGGTGACGCTGCAGCGAGCTGACGCTGCGATTGAGCCGTCCAGCCACGGACTCGGCGGATACCGCGCCGGCGGGCAGGTCGCAAAGCACCATCTCCCGTACCTTGCTGGTCAGGCTGTCGTCGTCCACGGCTCGCAGCTGACGCTGGAGGATCTTCTCTCCGGCGGCCACCATCAGGGGGTTGGAGGCCGGAAGCGGACGCTCCAGCTTGCCTGTATCGAAATACAGCGCATCGAGGTCCTGCCCGAATTCGACAGGGCAGCGGAACCAGGCGCGAAATCGGGCGAAATCCGCCGGCGGGGGATCGTCTCCGCGGAAAGTGGCCCTCTCCGGAGCGAACTGGTCGTCTCCGGCGCGCCGGCACAGTTTGAGGGTGGAGGCGAGAATCATGTGGTGCGCGTATTCCGCAACCGGCTCGTTACATTCGAAATACACGGTTGTTGTCGGCCCCGCTGTTTCCACCCGCATCTCGGCCACCGTGCTCATCAGATGATAGTAGCGGGCCTGGCGCTGCAGGCCGTCCATCAGGGAGCTGCTGACCATCCAGGAAAATCCGAGAAAGCCCGCGTTGGCGACCCGGAAATTCGAGCCCACGACGATACCGATGTAGGGGTCGCCGGTGATGCGCATGGCCTCCTGCCACAAAGCATCCACCTGATCGAAGGGAAGCCTGGCAGTGGGTTCCGCGAGGATTTCCTCGGAAATCCCCACTTTCGAAAAAACGGCTTCGGGGTCGACGCCATAGCTTGTTTCCAGCGTCTCCCACATGGTCCGGGAAAGGCTGGCCGAATTCGTGGGTTTGGCATGCATGACCGCACCTCCGGATGTCGGGTACCGCCGAAAGTGTAGGACACTCCGGTGTGCGCGGCGCAGGGTGTTATTCGACGAGAATTCGCCGGGCCATTCGAACCACGTCTTCCCCCGACGGACGCGGCGGCACGGCAATGCCACGCTGGACTGCGGGGCGGGCGCCGATGGCGTCGACCCACCGCTGCAGGTGCTCGAGACCTTCCAGACTGACACCGGACCACTCGTGGGTTCGGACCCATGCGAAGTTCGCTATGTCCGCAATGCTGTAGTCCCCCGCCAGGTATTCGGTTCCGGCCAGGTGTCCGTCCAGCACTTCATAGAGCCGGCGGGTCTCGTTCTGATAGCGCTGGATCACACTGGGCAGATGCTCGGGAAAGTAGCGGGTGAACACATTGGCCTGACCCTGCATGGGACCCACACCGCCCATCTGGAACATCAGCCACTGAATGGCTCGGGAACGGTCGAGCGGGTCGGAGGGGATCAGCCGGCCCGTCTTCTCGGCGAGATAAAGCAGAATCGCTCCCGACTCGAAGACCGCGAAATCACCGGCTGCCCGGTCGACAATGGCCGGAATGCGACCATTGGGATTGATTCGCAGGAATGCCGGTTTCTTCTGTTCGCCTTCGCCCAGGTGCACCGCGTGCAGTTCATAAGGGAGCTCCAGCTCTTCCAGAGCGATGGATGCCTTGTGGCCATTGGGGGTGGGCGCGGTGTACAGATCGATGGTCACGAACATCTCCTTGACTACGGGTGGAACAGCTTCCCGGCAATGGCGGATGACCTCATGGAGACCGCGTGCGCGGAAATAGGTTCACGCTCCGGCAATGCTCCGGGCCCATCATGCCTGACTTCGGGTGGACACGAGGGACCCTCCGGCAGTTCCGACGGGTAGCGGTGGCCGCAACGAGCGCGCAGAATATGGTCCGGCACCCACACGGCCCAACGGAGAATACCCATGAGTCGCTGGCAGAAATTCGCTGATCTGATGGCCGAGCTCCACGAGCGCGGGGAGATAGAGATTTTTGCCGGGGATACGTCCCTGGGATTCGAAGTGGGCGTGGATGCTGACGGCGTGTATGTCACGCTATGCCCGCACTGCGTCGGCGAGGCGGTGAACATAGCCCTTGGAGGGGACCCGGAAGGCCCGCCCGAGGATCACGGCGACCTTCACTGATGTCCCGCGGCTTCCGCCACCGGGGAGCCTCTACCGCCAAGTCTGTGCTTTCGGGAGCGATCATTGGCCAGAGCCCTGTACGTCGCCGCCACCGAGCCGCGTAGCGGCAAGTCCCTGGTCACGCTCGGGGTCATGGAACTGCTGGCTGCGCGTGCCAGGCGGGTCGGATTTTTCCGCCCGGTGGTCGCCAGCGACCGGGGCCTGGAGAACGACATGGACCTGATCGCGGGCCGCTACGGCCTCGTGCCAGGGGAAACCGCGGTCTATGCGTTCACAAACGATGACGCCCAAGAGCGCCTCACCAAAGTGGGTTATGCAGAGGTCCTCAAGGACATCCTGGCCCGCTACAAGGCGGTGGAGGAGCAATGCGACCTGGTGGTCTGCGAAGGCACTGATTTCACAGGCGTGTCGACCGCATTCGAGTTCGACTTCAATGCGGCCGTTGCGCAAAATCTGGGCTGCGCCATTCTGCCGGTCATCAACGGCCACGGTCGCGACGAACGCCAGCTGGGCAACGCCATTCTGGCTGCCCGCCAGACCTATACGGCGCGGGGCTGCCGCGTTCTCGCCACGGTGGTCAATCGCGCGGGCACACCGGAGCCCGCCGACCTCCGGGCGCGCCTCGCCGCCGCCGTCGGGGGGCATGAGCCGTTATTCGTGATACCGGAAGAACCCGCGCTGGGCTGGCCCACGATGGCCGACGTGGCGCGGGCCCTCGGTGCCGAGCTGATTCACGGCACCGAGGAAGGCCTCAAGAAGGAGTACCACGAGGTCAAGGTAGCGGCCATGGAGCTGTCCCATTTCCTGCGCCACCTCACCGACGCCAACCTCGTCATCACGGCGGGTGATCGGGCCGACATCGTTATCGGCAGTTTCGTGGCCAATCGCTCCGTTGCGTCCCGGGGCCTTGCGGGGATCGTCCTGACCGGCGGCCTGCGGCCCGATCTCAAGATCCGGAACATGCTGACCGGTCTGTCGGACTCGGCGCTGCCGATCCTGGCGGTGGAAGACGATACCTATCAGACGGCGACGCGTGTGAACGCCGTCCGGGCATGGCTGACCCCGGATAATGAACGCAAGATCGCCCGGGCCCTCGGTGTGTTCGAAAGCCATGTGGACGTCGGTGAACTCGAGGATCATATCGACCTGGCAAGGCCCGAACGGGTGACGCCGCTGATGTTCGAGTATCAGCTTATCCGCCGGGCAGCCGCTGACCGAAAGACAATTGTGCTTCCGGAGGGAGAGGAAGAACGTGTCCTGCGCGCGGCGGACATTCTCACGCGGCGGCAAGTGGCGAACATCGTCCTGCTGGGTGAGCGCGACATCATCCGCCGCCGGATTTCGGCCATGGGGCTCGACCTGGCAGGGGTCGAGATCATCGACCCGGTTGCGTCACCTTTGCACCAGACGTTTTCGGAGACGTACTTTGCGTTGCGCAAGCACAAGGGCATCACGGCCGAAATCGCCGCCGACATCATGGGAGACCGGAGCTATTTCGGGACCATGATGGTTCACCAGGGACTGGCGGACGGCATGGTTTCCGGGGCCGTGAACACAACCGCCCATACCATTCGCCCCAGCTTCGAGTTCATTCGGACCCGGCCCGGCGTGTCCATCGTCTCAAGCGTTTTTCTGATGTGCCTGGCGGACCGGGTTCTCGTCTACGGAGACTGCGCGGTGAATCCGAGCCCCTCGGCGGCCGAGCTCGCGGATATTGCGATCAGCGCGGCCGCCACCGCGACGCAGTTCGGGATCGAGCCCCGGGTGGCCATGCTGTCGTACTCAACCGGCGAGTCGGGGACCGGTGACGAGGTGGACCGGATCCGTGAAGCCACTCGGCTGGTGCGCTCCCGGAGCCCGGGATTGCTGGTGGAAGGGCCGATACAGTACGACGCGGCAGCCGATGCCACTGTTGCCCGAACGAAAATGCCGGATAGCGATGTGGCGGGCCGGGCCACGGTCTACATCTTTCCCGACCTGAACGCCGGCAACAACGCCTACAAGGCCGTGCAGCGCTCCGCCGGAGCCGTCGCCATCGGGCCGGTATTGCAGGGCCTCAACAAACCGGTGAACGACCTCTCCCGGGGATGCACTGTGACTGATATCGTCAATACCGTCGCCATTACCGCCATCCAGGCCCAGCAGGAGACAGGCGGATGAGAGTGGCGGTGCTGAACTCCGGCAGTTCGTCGATCAAGTACCAGGTGATCGAGATGTCCGGACCCCACGTCGTTGCCTCGGGTATGGTGGAACGGATCGGCGAGAGCGAGGGCCGCATCGTCCAGCATGACCGTGCCGGCGAGGGTTCCCAGGGCCGGATCACCACAAAATGCATACCCGACCACGCCACGGGTTTCGCTCTGTTGCTGGAAGGGCTTGCGGATATCGGCCCGCCGGACGCCATCGGTCACCGGGTCGTGCATGGCGGTGAGGCCTTTCGACAGCCCGCCCGTATCGATGCATCGGTCCTGGAAACCATCCGTTCCCAGGAGCCGCTGGCCCCCCTGCACAACCCGGCCAACCGGATTGGCATTGAAGCGGCCATGGCGGCGTGCCCGGGAGTGCCACAGGTGGCGGTATTCGACACGGCGTTTCATCAGACCATGCCCCCGGAAGCGTATCGATACGCGTTGCCGGAGGAGCTGTACACCGAGCACCGCATCCGCCGCTACGGATTTCACGGAACGTCCCATGCGTACGTGTCGGGCTGCGCGGCGGCATGCCTGAACCGGCCCGTCGACGACCTGAACGCGATCATTCTGCATCTGGGCAACGGTGCCAGCGCCGCCGCCATCCGCGGGGGAGTCAGTGTGGACACGTCCATGGGCCTGACCCCGCTCGAGGGCCTCGTCATGGGGACCCGAAGCGGCGATGTCGACCCCGCGGTCCACGCTTATCTGCAGCGCGCGACGGGCATGAGGCTTGCCGATATTGACGATCTGCTGAACCGCCGTAGCGGGCTCAAGGGCCTTTGCGGGGAAAACGACATGCGGGCGATCGTGGAGCGGCGAGCAGCGGGCGATGAACGGGCGCGGCTGGCGTTTGAGGTGTTTTGCTATCGGGTGCGCAAGTATGTCGGGGCATACGCCGCGGTGCTCGGACGGCTGGACGCGCTCGTGTTCACGGCAGGTATAGGAGAACACTCTCCGGCGGTGCGCGCGGGTATCGCCGGCCACCTGGATGCACTCGGCATCGAGCTGGACCGCGAGGCCAACGAGAAACCCGGGCCCATGCCGGCTGATGTGTCGAACCCCGGCAGCCGGGTCCGGATTCTGATCGTACCGACCAATGAGGAACTGGAAATTGCTCGCCAGACGGTCGCCTGCCTCGCGGCCGGTCCCGGCCGCGAAAGCACCTGAATCCGCTGTCTCTCAGCCAGCGCCGATCGGCACGGAGCGCCCGTTTTCGTCAACCGCGACCATGGTGACCTCTGCGGTTGTCACTGTGACGTCTTCATTGGTGCGGATCGAGCGTGAGCTCACGGTCACCCGGATACGCAGGGAGGTTCGCCCGATGGCAAGGGCCTCCGCCCACAGCGTCACGATGTCGCCGACCTGGACGGGTCTTTCGAAAACCACCTTGTTCATGGCGACCGTCACGTAGCGTCTCGGCGACTGGCGCACTGCCTCGACAAAGGCGGCCTCGTCGATCAGCGACAGGATGACACCGCCGAAAACCGACCCGAAGGCATTGGTGTCCTTGGGTCGCATCGTGACCCGTATGGCGGGCTGGCGGCCCGGTGGCCTGGGCACTGCAGGATTGTCGGACAAAGCCATTCCTCCGCACTGCGGCACGCCGGATCGGCGGCCGTCATGCTATTCGACTGACGTTCAGGCGCAAGACTAGCACCGGGCATCGGCGCCGGGGGAGCTCGGCAAGGGGCCGGCTCAGGCGTCAACCAGCAGGCAGAACTGTTCAGCGGGGCCGTGAGCGCCCCGGATGAGAATGCCTTCCACATCTGCCGTGCATGATGACCCGGTGACATACACGACATTGGGATCATTCGGCAGCGTTTCGATCCCGTCGGCAAGGCTCGCGACAATGCTGCCGCGGTCCAGAACCGCCACGTGGTTCCACGTGGCGACCGCCGCAAGGCGCCGGGAGGTCGCGCGATCGGTCAGGACGAGACTGCCGGTTTCAGCGATCCCGGCATGGGCCGACGTGATGGAGAACGCATAGTCGTCCACGCGTTCCCGAAGAAACTCACCTTGCAGGTCCAGGCCGGCCTGGGTCAGCGCGCTCAGGCGACCGAGGAGAGCCGGGTCGCAATAGCCGGACCGCGCACGTTCTTCGCGCAGCGCCATGGCGAGTTCTTCTGCCTCGCTGAAGCAACGCCCGCCGGCCTCCTCGAGGCGCCTGCGGAACAACGCCACCGGGTCTGTACCCCGGGGAAGCCGGGCTGCTGACGTGGCGACCCCCGACGGGTAGTCCGGATAGGCGCAGGGCTCGGGTATGCGCGCCCTGGCGCCCCGGATGGCATCCAGGATGCGGTCCCGGTCATTCATGTTCCTCGCATCACTCATCCTGGCTCCCTTTGCCGGCAACCTCTGACGGCCGGGTATCCGTGCCGGCCTTGTCGTGACCGTCTCGTTTTCTCATCCAGGAGCGGAAGTGCCCGCCGCGCCAGTCCGGGAGTTCGCGTTGTTCCAGCCATGCCCGCACCGGGTACACGGGAAGCAAATCCAGCGGGACATAGTTCATGGCGTTGCTGGCATTCATGCCTGCCCGCCAGGTTCGCGGACTGGTCGCCAGCCTGGCCCACCCGCCCATCGGCGGCGTGCCGAGGTTGGCGATTCTTGCGTTCTCCTCCACGGCCCGGGTCCGGTGGCGAACCAGCAGGTCCGGGATCGGGATGTTGACCGGGCAGACTTCGTTGCAGGCGCCGCACAGGGTCGAGGCCCGCGCCAGATCCGCCTGTTCCGCGAAGCCCTCGGGGCCCGCAAGAATGGGATCCAGCACCGCACCGATCGGTCCGGGATAAACATTGCGATAGGCGTGGCCGGACGTCTGTCGATACACCGGGCAGACATTCATGCATGCGCCGCATCGAATGCAGCGGAGAGCCGAGCTGAACGGGGTGCCCAGCGCTTCCGTGCGGTGGTTGTTCATGAAAACGAGGTGCATTTCCTCGGGCCCGTCCGGCTGTGTGTCCAGCCGCGGACCGTGAAGAAACTCCACGTAGGAGGTCATGCGCTGGCCGGTGGCCGAGCGTGCCAGCAATGACAGGAACAGACCGAAGTCCCGATCCCTGGGGAGCAACTTTTCAATGCCTGTGAGCACGATGCATAGCGGTGCGGCGGCAACGCCAAAGCGGGAATTGCCTTCGTTGGTGACGACAGCGATCCGGCCCGACTCGGCGGAAACGAAGTTGGCGCCGCTGATCGCGGCATCCGCGGCAAGGAAGCGCTCGCGCATGAAAGTTCTGGCCCGACGCGTGATGCCCTCGGGATCTTCGTCATAGTCGCCGAGGCCGTGCTGCTGGAACGTGATGGCGATCTGTCGCCGGTTCTTGTGGATGATCGGCTTGACGACGTGGCTGGGATGGTCCTCGTCGAGTTGCACGATGAACTCGCCCAGATCGCTTTCCGTTGTTTCGATACCCTGGGCTGTCAGAAACGCCGTCAGCGCCGCCTCTTCGCTGACCATGCTCTTGGATTTGACAACCCGGGTTGCGCCCCGCTGCGCGAGGATGTCCAGCACGATGCGGCGGGCCGCCTCCGGGTCCCAGGCGTAATGCACGGTAATCCGGCGTTCAGCCAGGCGGGCCTCGGCCTGGCGAAGGTAGTCGTCGAGATGGTCGACCGTGTGCTGTTTGATCTGACCGGCCAGGGCGCGCAGCGCATCGACGTCCTCGTAGTCGGCCTCCATGGCCTCGAGGCGCTTGTCGTAGGACGAGGTCGTCCCGTCCCGAACGCTCGCCTTGACCTCGTCCGGGAGATTGGCGGCGAAGTTGTCGATGGCCTGTTTACTGATCACGGTCTGACCTCCGTTGACAGCGCATCCCGGAGAACCTGGGCCACATGCTTGACGGGGAAAGGAATCCCGGCTTTTTTGGCCAGCCCCTTCTGATGCAGAAGGCAGCTCATGTCCGGAGAGACCACGCAGTCCGGTTCGAGCTCCGTGTAGTTTTTCAGCTTCAGATGCCCAAGGGCGCCCGATACGTGGGGAAACGCGACCGAGAATACTCCGCCGAAGCCACAGCATTGCTCCGGTTCACGGGGAGCGACGATTTCCAGGCCCTCGATGCTGGAGAGCAGACGTTCGGTGGCGGTCACCGTGGGCGTGCCCCGATTGTGACAACCTCGATGGATCACCACCCGGCCGGAATAGGCCCCTGGCCAGCGATCAACGCCGAGGCCGTTGACGATGAAGTCGGTGAATTCCCAGGTTCGCTGCCCCAGAGCGACGACCTCTTCGAAGTCCGGTTCGCCCTCGAAGGCGACCCTGGCTTCGTGAAACACCGCTGCAGCGCAGGACCCGGCGGGCACGATGATCGGCTGGTCCCCGGCAAAGACCTTCGCCACGTGGCGCACGACACGCCGGCAGGCTGTCCAGTCGCCCGCCGTGAAGCCGGGCTGGCCGCAGCAGGTCTGATCCTCGGGGAAATCGACCGTGCAGCCGAGGGACTCGAGGACTTCCACCGCGGCCCGCGCCACGTCGTCGAAGAACACGTCGCAAAGGCAGGTCAGCATGAACTGGACCTGGCGTCCTTCCACCGGGGCGCGCTCGGGATAAACCACAGCCTCCTCCGCCGATCGTCTTCGCGTGACATGAGAGCATAGTCGAGGAACCCGCCCCGGACTGACCGGAAAATGCCGCCGGGCCGACGACAACGTCGTTTCTGTCCCGGCGATCGCGGCCACGGGTCCGGCCAGGCGGCGTTCGCGGCCGGGAGGCTCAACGGCAACGGAATTCAGCAGAGACGCTGTTTTCCCGCGCATTTGTCATAAATGTGACAGCAGTTTCGGGGATCGGGTGATAACGTGCGCGCGCCACGAGCGGCCACCTGTCTCCCGGCCCGACGCCGGGGTGTCGTGTTTGACAATAAGTGCGAATGCCCGGATTGCTCCGGACTAGAATAAAGTTGAGGCAAACCAAGCACCATCGTACAAGTGCGGCTCGGGAAGTCGCCACGTAAGTTTGCCTTTCGGGACAAGTTCATGGACAAGACAATTTCGGGTCCTCCACCGGGTGTAGCCGCTCCGGGCTCAAGAGATCGCATCGTCATCGCGCAGATTCGTCTCCGGCCCTGTTTGGCCGAGGGCGCCGGTGAGTTGTGCCATTGCCCCGGTGGATGGCAGCGGGTTGCTCCGATGGCAAAGCTCAGGTGATCTCGAGCCGTATCTTCCCGGGCGAGCTGGGATCGGACACCGTTCTTTCTGCGCTGTGCGAGGTGGTTCCGGACTGCGCATTGCTTTGCAGCCCCGACGGCAGTGTCATCCACGCCAACCGGCCCGCCCGCGAGCTGCTGGGTGAAACCGACGGATCCCTGGATACGTTGCTGGTGCCGGAAGCCGATTCGGAGGGGCTGAAGCCGTTCATCTCGGGACGCGGGTCGGCGGCGGGCGTGAGTTACCTGGCCCGCGTGGCGGGTGACGACGGCGGAGGCCGCATGGTCCGAGTCAGCCTGAGGGAAATTCCCCTGCCCGAGGATCTCGGCGGCCAGGCGGTGCTGGTGATCATCCGGGCCCGCGAGGATTCCGTGACCGCCATGGAAGCCCTCGAAGCCGAACTCTCGGCCCGGGCCGATTTCCCGACACTCCTCGCCGGTATCGCCAGGCACTTCCTCAACCTCCCGTATTCGGAGGTCGAAACCGGGATCTATCGGAGTCTCTCCGCTCTGGGGCGGGTCAGTCATTGCCAGCGAGCCTATCTGTTTCTGGTGGGTGAGAGAGGGACCATCCTGGAGCGGGCGTTCGGCTGGAGCGCGCCGAAAGCCAGCGAGCGAAACCTGTCGGATGTGGAAGGGATGGCCCTGGAGCAGTTCCCCTGGACCATCCGCCATTTCACGCGAGGCGAAACGGTTCTGGTCTCTGATCCGGAGGACCTGCCGGAAGAAGCAGAGGCCGAGCGTGCCCTCTGCAAGTACCTGGGCGTGCGCAGTTTCGTCAACGTGCCGCTGAAGCTTCGCGGTCGGCTCGCCGGCTGGATCGGCGTTGACGATCACCGCTCACGGGTGTGGAGCGACGAGGAGATCGGCGTCCTGAGAGCCACCGGCGGCCTGCTGATGTCTGCCTGGGAAGGCAAACGCCGTGATGAACAGCTCTACTACGAGCAGGAACGGGCGCAACGAACACTGGACTGCATCGGCGACGGCGTCATCTGTGTGGATGTGGACGGCCGGATCGAGTACGTCAATCCGATCGCGGAAAGACTGGTCGGGCTGAAGGCCGCCGAGGCTCGCGGCCGGCTGCTGACAGACGTGCTGGGGATCGAGGGCGAAGATGACGACCGGGTCATGGATATCCTCGGGCTCAGCGAGGATGCGACCCGCCCGGTGGAGTTCGAGGGCGCCCTGATCACCGCCAGCGAAGAAAACCGAATCATCAAGCTGTCGGTCGCCCCGATGCGCGATCCTTCCAACCGCATTCGCGGGGCGGTTCTGGCGTTGCGGGATGTCACCGAGGCCCGCAAGGCCACCGAGCAGGCTGAACACCACGCGTCCCACGATCCGCTGACCGGGCTG
>JARFQW010000131.1 GCA_029287575.1 Gammaproteobacteria bacterium
GCCGGCGAGTGGGGCCACAATCCCCTGCCGGGTATCGCCGAAGGAACGGGACCGGACTGCTGGTGCGGGCGACGGGGCTGCGTGGAGACCTATCTGTCCGGTCCCGGCCTCGCGCGCGATCATGCGGAGGCCGGCGGCGACCGCATACCGGCGTCGGCCATTGCCGCGGCGGCGGAGTCCGGGGAACCCCTCGCCGTCTCCAGCATGCGCCGGTATGTCCGTCGCCTCGCTCGGGCGCTGGCCGTGGTAACCAATCTCCTGGATCCCGAAGTGATCGTTCTGGGCGGTGGATTGTCCAATGTCGAGGGGCTGGCCGGATCGGTCACGGCCGAGATGCTGCCGCTGGTGTTTTGCGACCGGTCCCGGGTGACGGTCCGTCGCCATCTGCACGGAGACTCCAGCGGCGTACGCGGCGCCGCGTGGCTGGGTGCCGGCCTGATCTAGCGTCGCCAGAAAGGCTCTGGCCACCGGGCGCACCGGTGTGGTGTTCAGCGCCGTTCCCAACGGCGTGAGATGTGCTCGGTCGCTTCCCGGATGTCCAGGGGACGTGTTCCGCCCCCGGTGCGCAGGTAGAACGCGGGCTGCTTGCCTTCGTGCAGGAAAACCGGCCGCGGCGACGGCGTCGCGATCACCCGGCAGATATCGTGCTCGCCGAGGCGGTGAAAAACGATCTGAATATGGGGACACAGGTCGGCACCGAGGTGAGCGGCCACCGAGCTGATCAGCGCCTGCTCGAAGCCGTCGAGATCCCGGCGGCGCAGCGCCGCAATGTCGCGTTCCAGGCCAAGGATCCGACCGTCGTCGGCCACGCCGATGAGCAAGGTTCCGCCGTCGCCGTTCATGAGCCCGGCCAGTGTCTTCAGCACTACGGTTTCCAGTCCTCGATTGACGCGTTGCTGATCGATGTCCCAGCGGAAGCTGGACTTGAACTCCAGTCCCGGACCCTCTCCCTGGGTGATGAGCGCCTCCACATCCCGGCCGAGCTGCGCCGTCAGCGCGTGGATCTGGGCAATACGGGCCTGCAGGGTGTGATAGACCAGGGCGGAGACGAGCCCGATGAACGCGCCAATCGCTGCGTAGAAGAGCGTCTTGAACGGGGTCTGGAAGGTCAGTACGTTGCGCAGTTCGCCTGCCATATGCGCCTTGAGTGTGACCGGATAGGACGACAGGCCCGCGCCATACTCCACGAGAAAAATGAACTCGTTGATCGGGTAGATGAAGAAGATGCCCAGAAGAGCGCCCATGAACGTCGCGATCAGCGAGATCAATGACCTACGCTGCACGGGTTCCAGGCGGCGATAGAAGTCCGCAACGCTCATGGCACAGGCCTGCTCAGGCTGGCCACGGGCCCTTCACCGGACCGCGTGCCGGCGGCGTTTGTGGTCCCGGGAATTCTGGCCGACGCCTGTCCCGCAGCCCAGGTCCGCCAGAGCAGGCCCGCGGTGGTTGTGTAGCCGAAATCCCTGAAGCGCACACGATGCTCGCGATCGAGGGCGTAGTAGCTGGGAAAACCCGGGACCTGCCAGGCGGCAGCGGTGGCGGCCGTCCCGAGCAGAATGTCGTCGTCCAGGCCGCTGTGCTGAGCGAACCGGTGGACGTCTTCCCGGGTGGGCCAGTCCAGCGCGACGACCACTATGGCAAGGTCGTCTTCCGCGAAGCGGTCCAGGTGCCGGAGGTTGGGCGCACTCATGGCGCACACGCGGCACCAGGGCGCGAAAAAGTAGACGAGGACGGGTCGGCCGGCGTAGTCGGCCAGATCAAACCTCGTGCCGTTCAGTCGTTCGAGCGCGAGTCCCGGGGCTTCGACGGAGTCCCCGGTGGCCAGCATGTCCCGGGCCCGCCAGGCGAGGATGCTGTACACGATGGCCACGGCCAGCATGAGTTCGAGGGCGACAAGAAGCCATCGGCGCCAGCCTTCTCGCGACTTTTTCATGGCAGGTGAGGCCGGGCGAGATAATCGTGGGATTGCATTTCCTCGAGCCGGCTGCGTGTCCGTCGGAACTCGAAATCCAGCCGACGTCCGGCATACAGGCGTTCCAGCGGTGCGGCCGCGGACATGATCAGCTTCACGTTACGGTCGTAGAACTCGTCCACGAGCGCGATGAATCGGCGGGACGCGTTCGCCAGCGTGTCATCGAGACGGGGCACCGAAGACACCAGCACGCTATGGAATGAGCGGGCGACCTCGATGTAGTCCGCCTGGCTTCTCGGACCCTCGCAGATCGCCGTGAAGTCGAACCACGCGACGCCATCCGCCCGCCGGCGGGTGGGTATCACCCGACCGAGAATTTCCAGGGGCTCGTCACGCAGGCAGGCTTCCGGCGAGAGGCGATCGAAGCAATCGGACAAGGCGGCATCGGATGCCGGCCCCGCGGGATGGTAGTAAACCGCTGCCTGCTCCAGCGTGCGCAACCGGTAGTCCACCGGCCCGTTCATCTCGTGGATATCGCAGTACATCTTTATCTGCGCGATTGCGGGCAGAAACCGAGCCCGCTGGAGCCCGCCTGCGTAGAGATTGTCCGGTGGAATGTTCGAGGTGGACACCAGGGTGACGCCACGCTCGAACAATGCGCCAAGAAGGCCACCGAGAATCATCGCATCGGCTATGTCGGAGACGAAGAACTCGTCAAAACACATCACCCGGGTCTTCCCGGCCAGCCGGTCTGCCACCTGCTGAAGCGGATCCCGCACCCGCCGCAGGGTCTTCAGCTCCGCGTGGACGTGGGCCATGAAGCGATGGAAGTGCTGACGACGCTTCTCGGCGAACGGCAGGCTCTGGTAAAAAAGGTCCATGAGCCAGGTTTTGCCGCGACCGGTATCGCCCCACAGGTAGAGGCCGGTTTCCGGGACCACGCTCTGGCGTCTGAACCGGCCCAGCAGACGCCTTGGCCGGGGCCTGCCGGCAGCCAGCCGGCGGGCGAGATCATCGAGCAGCGTCACGGCCCCCGCCTGGGCGGGATCCGGGCTGAAACCGCCGGCGGCCAGCTCTGCCTCGTAGCGCTCCAGGGGCATCGCGGGAGGGCTCATGAAATCAGTCTGCGGCAAGTTCGGACAGGCCCTCGAAAAGCTTCAGCGCCTCCGGGTTGGCCAGCGCGTCGGTGTTACGAACCGGTCGTCCATGGACGACGTCGCGCACGGCCAGCTCGACGATTTTTCCGCTCAGGGTCCGCGGGATGTCGGCCACCGCGATAATCTTGGCCGGCACGTGCCGAGGACTCGTGTTCTCACGGATTACGGTGCGAATGCGGGTCTCTAGTTCGCTGTCGATTGGCCTGCCGCCCCGCAGCCGCACGAACAGGACGATACGCTGATCGCCAGCCCACTCCTGGCCGATGGCCAGCGCCTCCACAATCTCGTCGAGTTTCTCCACCTGCCGGTAGATCTCTGCCGTGCCAATGCGCACGCCGCCGGGATTGAGAACGGCGTCAGAGCGGCCATAGATGACGACCCCGCCCTGGGGTGAGATCCGGATCCAGTCTCCGTGGTGCCAAACGCCCGGAAAGCGTTCGAAATAGGCGCTGCGGTAGCGGGCGCCGTCCGGATCGTTCCAGAACCCTACCGGCATACTGGGAAACGAACGCGTACAAACCAGCTCACCGGGTTCGTCCACCAGGCTGTGCCCTTCGTCGTCGAACGCCTCCACTGCCATCCCCAGCCCCCGGCACTGGATCTCACCGCGCCGAACAGGGAGGGTCGGTGCGCCGAGGGCAAAGCAGGACACGATATCCGTGCCACCGGAAATCGACGCCAGGTGCAGGTCGGATTTCACCGCATCATAGACATAGTCGAAGCCTGACGGGAGCAGGGGCGATCCCGTGGAGAGTATGCTTCGAAGCGAGTCCAGCCCCCCGTGCTCCGTCGGCCGGTAGCCTGACTTCTCCAGCGCCGAGAGATATTTCGCGCTGGTGCCGAAGACCGTGACGCCCTCGTCGCGGACCAGTTGCCAGAGTGCTTCCGGGCCGGGATGAAAGGGAGAGCCGTCGAACAAAACCAGGGTCGACCCTGAGGCCAGCCCGGACACCAGCCAGTTCCACATCATCCAGCCGCAGGTGGTGAAGTAGAACAGCGTGTCCCGCTGGCCGAGATCCGAATGCAGCCTGTGTTCCTTGAGGTGCTGCAGCAGCGTACCCCCGGCGCCGTGGACGATACATTTGGGCTGGCCGGTGGTTCCCGAGGAATAGAGCACATACAGAGGATGGTCGAACGGCAGCCGGGCATATTCCGGCGTACCCTCGTCGTTCAGAAAATCGTCCCACAGGAGGGTCCGGTCCAGGGATCCTGGCTCACTGCCGATCCACGGGATGAGAATCAGGCGCTCGACGCTGTCCAGCTCTTCCAGGACGCCGGCCAGGCGATCATGGAGATGGATCGTCTTGCCGCCGTAGAAATAGCCATCGCAGGCGATCAGCAAGCGTGGCCGGATCTGGCTGAAGCGATCCACAATGCCGCTTTGCCCGAAGTCGGGAGAGCACGACGACCAGATGGCGCCGATGCTCGCCGCCGCGAGCATGGCGATGACGGCTTCGGGCCGGTTTGGCAGGAGCCCGGCAACCCGGTCCCCTTTTCCGACACCGGCTTTGCGGAACGCGGCGGCGCAGCGGCCGACTTCGGCGCGCAGCTCCGCATAGCTCAGAGATCGGCGTTCACCGTTCTCGGCACGGAAAACCAGCGCGGGCCGCGCCGCGCCCGGCCCGTCCGCATGGCGGAGCAGATTTTCCGCAAAGTTCAGCCGGACCCCAGGGAACCATCGGGAACCCGGCATGCTGTCCGGATCTTCCACCACGACGCTGGCATCTCCTTCGGCAATGACCCCGCAGAACCGCCACAGCGCGGACCAGAATGCCTCCCGATCCCTGATCGATGCTTCCCAGAGCGTCTCGAAATCCCTGGCTCCCGGGGCCCAGCCGGCGCGGGCTTCGTCGAGAAATGCCGCGAGCTGGGTGCGGGAGGCGGTCTCGGGGTCGGGCCGCCAGAGAATCCGGGCACCCGGGGTCTCAGGCATCCAGGCCCTCCAGGGCGCTCTCGAGTTCCGGCAGGATCTGGAACAGGTCTCCCACGAGGCCGATGTCAGCCACTTCGAATATCGGTGCCTCGCCGTCCTTGTTGATGGCGACGATGCACCCGGCATCCTTGATTCCCGTCAGGTGCTGGATCGCCCCGGAAATGCCGACCGCCACGTACAGGTCAGGCGCGATGATTTTGCCGGTCTGGCCGACCTGCATGTCGTTGGGCACGAAGCCTGCGTCTACCGCCGCCCTCGATGCGCCGACCGCGGCATCGAGCCGATCGGCCAGCGAGTAAATGACCCGGAAATTGTCCTCGCTGCCGACACCACGGCCGCCGGAAACGACCCGCCGCGCCGACTGCAGGTCGGGGCGATCGCCGCCGCTGGCGGCGAGTCCGACCCAGCGGGTGTGGGAGGGCAGTTCCGCGCTGCTGGAGACCGTTTCCACCGGCGCCGGTCCGGACGCACTCCCGGCCGCGGGAAACGAGGCGATACGTACCGTGGCGACGACCTTGACTCCATCCGGGACCCGGACGGTGTGGATGACGTCACCCGCATAGATCGGCCGCTTGAACGTCCGCGGATCCACGACCTCCATGATGTCCGAGACCTGCGGCACACAAAGCAGGGCGGCGACCCGCGGAAGCAGGTCCTTGCCGAAGGTCGTGGACGGCGCGAGCACATAGTCGTAGTCGGCTGCCAGTTCCACCACCTGGGGCGCGAGCGTCGCCGCAAGCGGGTGCGCATTCTCCGGGCGGGTGACATGCCGAACCCGTGTGCAGCCTTCCAGCCCCGCGGCCTCGGTCCCCACGGCGTCCGCCCCGGACGAAAAGACCACCACGTCCACCTCGCCAAGGCTGGCGGCGCAGGACAGGGCCCGGCCGGTGGCGGGATTGAGAGACTCGCCGTCGTGCTCGGCGACCAGCAACACGGAACTCATGCCAGCACTCCTTTTTCCTTCAGGGCCGCGATCAATGCCTCCACCGATTCCACCTTGACGCCTCCGGCCCGCTTCGGCGGCGGCTCGCAGACGCCGGCTTCGAGGGCGGCGGGCATTTCCACGCCCAGCTCGGTCAACGGGAGGGTGTCCAGCGGCTTGCGCTTGGCCTTCATGATGTCCGGCATCTTCACGAACCTGGGCTCGTTGAGCCGGAGGTCGGCGGTGACAACCGCGGGCAGGTCCACCTCGATGGTCTCCAGGCCGCTATCCACTTCCCGGGTGACCGTGGCCACGCCATCGGCGATTTTCAGATCCGAGGCGAACGTGGCCTGCGGACGTCCCCAGAGCGCGGCCAGCATCTGGCCGGTCTGGTTGCAGTCATCGTCGATGGCCTGTTTGCCGAGAATGACGAGTTCGGGTAACTCGCGTTCGATGATCTTCTGCAGGATGCGGGCGGCCGCCAGCGGCTGCAGTTCGTCTTCGGTCTCCACGAGCAGTGCCCGGTCCGCCCCCATCGCCAGGGCGGTGCGCAGCTGCTGCTGGGCCGCCGACGGTCCGATGCCCACCGCAACGACCTCGCTGGCATCACCCCGTTCACGGATTCTCAGGGCCTCTTCGATGGCAATTTCATCAAACGGATTGACGCTCATTTTCACGCCCTCCTTGACCACGCCCGTCCCTTCGCGATTGATCTGCACGCGGACGTTGTAGTCGATCACCCGTTTGACTCCGACGAGTATCTTCATGGCACGCTCCCGGCAGCCGCCCGCGGGCGGCCGCAGCTGTCAGTGATAGCTAGAGGTTCTGATAGTTGGGTCCCGAGCCGCCCTCGGGTGTCACCCAATTGATGATCTGATACGGGTCCTTTATGTCGCAGGCTTTGCAGTGAACACAGTTGGATGCATTGATCTGCAGGCGGCGGCCACCTTCGCCGTCGGACACCATTTCGTAGACGTTGGCCGGGCAGAACCGGGTACACGGGTTCCGGTACTCTTCGTAACATGTGGTCGCACAAACCGTGGTGTCGGCGACCTTCAGATGTACCGGCTGGTTCTCGTCGTGCTCCGTTGCGGCAAAGAAAACGGACGCAAGACGATCCCGCGGCGGCAGCTCGCGAGTCTTCAGCCACTGATCCGCCCGGGCCAGGGCCGGCTGCTCGTTTCCGTCGGACCTGTCGAGGCTGCGGTGGTCGGCGTGGTTTTCCAGCGTCCAGGGGGTGCGGCCGCCGGTCACGGTTTCCAGCGCCGCATTCGCCATGCCGAACCACAGACCGCGCCGGAAGCCCGGCCGGATATTGCGGACCCGGCGCAGCTCGTCGGCCGAGGGGGAGCTTCGCCAAAGGGCATCGAAGCCCTCGGCCCGCGTCTCGGTGGCGATGTGCTCGGCGGCCAGCATGCCGGAGCGCATGGCCATGTGGATTCCCTTGATCTTGGGTACGTTCAGCTTGCCGGCAGCGTCGCCCACGAGCACGGCGCCGGGCATCTCCAGCCGGGGCAACGACTGCAGGCCGCCCTCGATGAGCGTTCTGGCGCCCGCCGAGATGATCTCCCCGCCTTCGAGCAGGGGCCGGACCGACGGATGGTGTTTGAACTGCTGGAAGGCCTCGAACGGTGAAAACTGCGGGTCGGCGTAATCCAGCCCGACGACAAAGCCCAGATAGACCCGGTCCTCGTCCAGGTGATAGGCGAAACTTCCCCCGTACGTGCCGCTGTCCAGCGGCCATCCCACCGTGTGCTGTACCAGGCCCGGTTCCGCTCGGCCCGGTGCCAGCCGCCAGAGTTCCTTGAACCCCAGCCCGTAGGTCTGGGGCGAGGCGTCGGCGTCGAGGCCGAACGTCTGTATGAGCTGTTTGGAAACGCTGCCCCGGCAGCCCTCGGCCAGAACGGTCACGCCGGCGTGGATATCAACGCCCGGAGCGAACGCGGCGCCGGGGGAACCGTCGGCGTCCACACCCATGTCGCCGCAGCGAACGCCGATCACTCGGCCGTCCTCGATAAGGGCTTCAGCGGCGGGGAAGCCGGGGAAGACGTCGACCCCGGCGTTCTCGGCCCTGGCGGCCAGTTTGCCCACCAGCGACCCGAGCGACACGATGAAGTTGCCGTGGTTGCTCATCTGCGGCGGCGTCGGGAGTCGACGCCGGCCGGTGCGCGTGAGCAGCAGGAACTCGTCCCGGCTGGCCGGAACGCAGATCGTGGGCGGGTCGTCGCGCCAGTCGGGCACGAGCTCGTCCAGGGCATCCGGCTGCATGACCGCACCCGACAGCGCGTGGGCGCCGAATTCCGAACCCTTCTCGAGCAGGCAGATGGACAGATCCGGTTTGAGGGACTTCAGGCGGATGGCGCATGCCAGCCCCGCCGGCCCGCCGCCTACGATGGCCACGTCGTAGGCCATGACATCCCTTTCGATCAGTTCCATTCCAGTGCCGTCATCGTGTAAGCCGTCCTTCCGCCCCGGGGCCCACGGCCTCGGGGGCAGGCCCCGGAAGCCGCGTCAGGAGAGTGATCCGGACTCCCGAACCCGTACCGTGGGGCAGAAGTCGCGCAACTGTTCATTCTACCCCAAGACCGCGGTGCGGGCCTGGGTCAGTCCGCCGGTTTCAGCCAGTCCTCCAGTTCGGGCAACGCGTCGAGCTGGGGCGCCACGCTGGCCGCATCGCCCACCACGACGAGGGCCATTTCGTCGGTCTTGAGCCACTTCTCGGCGGCAGCGCGGACATCCTCCGGGCTGACTGCTTCAACCCGATCGACGAAACTGGTCAGGTAGTCCCGGTCCAGGCCGTGAAAATCCACGTAGGCCAGCTGCCCGAGGATCCCGAACCGGGAAGCGTTACCCAGCACGAAGCTTCCGGTCAGGTAGTTTCTGACGCGATCCATCTCGGACTCTGCGGGTGCTTCCTCCTGCAAACCGCGTATTTCCGCGAGTATCTCCCGGATCGAGTCCCCGGTGTGTTCACTGGTCACGTCCGCGAGCTCGGCCCAGTAGGTATCCCGGTAGCGGGTCGCCAGAACGCTGCGTGGCGAATACGTGTAGCCCTTGTCCTCGCGGATGTTGCCGGTGATCCGAGAGGAAAAGAAGCCGCCCAGCAGCGTGTTCATGACGCTCAGGCTGGTCCAGTCGGGGCTTGAAGGGTCTGCAACCGGCAATCCGAGCCGCAGCGTGGACTGCGGCGCGCCGGGGCGGTCAATCAGCACGAACTGCTGCGCCGCCTCGGTCCCGGGAATGTCGGTATAGACCTCGGGGCCGGCCGTCCACGGACCGAATGCGTCGCGAATGGCGGCGGACATCGCGTCCCTGTCGAACCGGCCGCCGACGTAGATACGGGTCCGACGCGCGCCGAAGTTCTCCTCGTAGTAGCCGCGCACGTCCTCGATGCCATAGCTGGCAAGCTCGCCGGGCTCGGGCAACACCTTGCCGAACGGATGGTCGCCGTAGATCAGGCGCGCAAAGGCCGCGGTCGCGATCTGCTGGGGCTGCGTGACGGCAATACTGAGCTGTCGCTGGAGGTCGCCGCGGATCCGTTCCAGCTCGCTCTCGGGAAAGGCGGGTTCCTGGATGACTTCCGCCAGCAGGGCCACGGCATCAGCCGCGTGGTCTTCGAGTACGTCAATGCTGACCGTCGTTTCCTCGGCGCCGGTGCTGACCACGAGGGATCCGCCCATGGATGCCGCCCGGGATGCGATGTCGCGGGCCGGGGTTTTCTCGGTCCCCTGTTTCAGAAGTTCTCCGGCCAGATCGGCGAGCCAGGTGCGGCCGTCCTCATTCAGATTGCCCGTGCGGATGTTGACCAGCACCGTGGTCTTCGGGACGTCCCCGAATTCCACGAGTGTGGCGGTCAGGCCGTTTTCCAGCGTCACGACCTCGGGCTCGACCAGCTGAAAATCCCGGGGCTTGCCGCCGGGCGGGGGTGTATTGACGCCGGTTGCCCCGGATCCGGCAGCAAGGGCTCCCAGCCCCAGGGCGAGAACGGTGGCGTTCAGAGTGCGCATGGTTCAGCCCTCCTCGTTGGCTGCGGGAGCCGCGCCGGCTTCCAGACGGAAGACGGTCCGGTTGGTCGGGCGCAGATACTGGCGCGCGGTAGCGAGCATCAGCTCGGGCGTCACCTCGCGGATGCCCGCCTCGATTCGGTTGATTCGATCCGGGTCATCGTCGAACAACGCGAAACAGGCCAGCAGGTCGGCCCGGCCGGTCCCTCTGCCGAGCGTGTCATAGAAACCCGAACGGAACTTCGTCACGGCACGCTCCAGCACCTCCGGAGAAACGGTCTCGGTCCGCAGCCCGGAAATGACCTCGTCCAGGGCGCCGATGACGTCCTCCGGGCTCGTGTCGGCGTCGTGGATCAGGGAGGCCGTCCAGAGCATCGGGCCCTGGTAATTGTGTGCATTGCCCAGCGGGAAGTTGATTCCGCCGGTCACGCTTCCGGCGAACCCCTTTTCCTTGACGAGTTTCTGGTAAAGCAGGCTGTCTTCGCCATCCGTCAGGATGAGGTCTAGCAGCACCATGGCATCATGCTCCGGCGTTCCCCTGGCGGGCGCGTGATAGGCCCAGGCGATGCCCGGGCGCGGGGCCAGCGGGTCGATGCGCGAGGCGTTCTTTTCCTGCTCCTGCCGAGGCTCGGAGATATCAGCCGGTGCGGGAAGCTCCGCGCGGTCGATGTCTCCGAAATACTGCTTCGCGAGTGTCAGGGCTTCGGCTGGATCCACGTCTCCCACTATGGCAATCGCCGCGTTGTTGGGCGCGTAGTAGGTATGGAAAAAATCCCTGACGTCTTCCAGGGTCGCCGCATCCAGGTCGCCGAGATCGCCGTAGAAATTGTGGGCGTTGTACCAGTTTTCGTTGGCCGCCTGCGGCAGATCCAGCCAAGGGAAGCCGCCGTAGGGCTGATTCAGCACGTTCACCTTGACCTCGTTCTTGACCACACCCTGCTGATTGACCAGGTTTTCCTGGGTGACGGCGAGACCGCGCATGCGGTCGGCTTCCGCCCACAGGACCGTCTCCAGCCGGTGAGCCGGAACCGTCTGGTAATAGTTGGTGAAGTCGTACCGCGTTGAGCCGTTCAATGACCCTCCCAGTCCCTGGATGAGCTGCACGAACTCCATTTTTCCCAGGTTCTCCGAGCCCTGAAACATCATGTGCTCGAAGAGATGCGCGAATCCCGTCCGGTCTCGCGGTTCGATGCGAAAGCCGATGTGGTAGTACACCGCGACGGTGACGACCGGGGCGGTGGTATCCCGGGAAATGACCACCTTCAGACCGTTGTCCAGGGTGTCGTACTCCACCGGCACCTGAAAGCCTTCGGCGCTTGCCGGCCGCGTGGCCGCGGCTTCGGACGGAGGCGGCGGACTCTCCGGGGTCGGGGCCTCGGTCGGCGACGGCCCGCAGCCGGACAGGGCCATCAGGCCCGAGAAACACAGAACGCGAAGAAACGCCATGGGTGACCTCATTTACTTGGGCTGCATGCGAATGCCGCCGTCGAGGCGGATCGTTTCGGCGTTGAGCATGGTATTGCCGGCAATGTACGCGACCAGGTCGGCGAATTCCTCTGGCTGGCCCAGGCGTGACGGAAACGGGACCTGGGCACCCAGGGACTGCTGAATTTCCTCGGGCAGGCTGGCCATCATCGGGGTAAGGAAGATGCCCGGGGCAACCGTCATGACCCGGATGCCGAAGCGGGCGAATTCCCGCGCCAGGGGCAGAGTCATGCCGACGACACCGCCCTTGGAGGCGGAGTAGGCGGCCTGACCAATCTGACCTTCGAAAGCGGCCACGGAGGCCGTGTTGACAATCAGGCCCCGTTCGCCGTCTTCGTTCGGCGTGTTATCCACCATCCGTGCGGCGGCGGCGCGGGCAAGCAGAAAGCTGCCGATCAGGTTGACTTCGAGCACCTTGGCGAACACGTCTCTTGGCATGGGGCCTTCGCGGCCGAGTACCCGGCCCGCACCGAGAATTCCGGCGCAGTTGACTGCCAGCTGCACGCCGCCGAATGCCTCGGCCGCTGTGGCAACCGCCGCGTCGACTTCAGCTTCCCGGCTGACGTCCGTGCGAACAAAGATGGCCGCATCGCCCAGGCCCTCGGCCTCCGCCCGGCCCAGGTCCTCGTTCAGGTCGAGTATTGCGACGCGCCCGCCGTCGGCCACAATGCGGCGCACGACGGCGTTGCCGAGCCCGGATGCGCCGCCGGAGACGACGGCTGCTGTGTCTTGAAGTTTCATAGAGTCAGTCCTTTGGTTCGTCGATCGATGTTTGTCGGGATTCGTATTCCGGCAGGCGCCCCAGCCGGCTGTTGGGGGCGCGACCCAGGGCCCGGCTGACGGCGTGGCCGGCACGGACCAGGGCGGTAAGGTCGACACCGGTTTCGATGTCGAGGCCATGGAGCATGTAGACCAGGTCCTCGGTGGCAACGTTGCCGCTTGCGCCGGCAGCATACGGGCAGCCGCCGAGTCCGGCCACCGACGCATCGACCACCGTGATCCCCGCCTGAAGGCAGGCCAGTATGTTTGCCAGCGACTGGCCCCGCGTGTCGTGAAAATGGACCGCAAGTCGAGCCATGCCGGTGACGCCGGCCACGTGTTCCACCATGGTGCGGGCTGCTGCCGGTGTGCCGATTCCTATGGTGTCGCCCAGTGAGATCTCGTGGCAGCCCATCTGTATGAGGTCGTTCGCCACGGCGGTGACTCGCTGCAGCGGCACGTCGCCTTCGTAGGGACAGCCGAGAACGCAGGATATGTAGCCGCGCACGGGCAGGCCCGCCGCGCGGGCGGCGCTGGCAACCGGCGCCAGCCGCTCGAGTGACTCGCTCACGGTCGCGTTCGTGTTCTTCCGGCTGAAGGTATCCGAGGCGGCCGTGAATATGGCAACGCTGTCAGCGCCCGCCGCCCGGGCTCTCTCCAGACCCCGCAGATTCGGCACGAGCACCGGATAGGAGACACCCTCGGCGCGCCGCAGCCCGCGAAGTACCTCGTGGGCGTCGGCCAGCTGCGGGATCCACCGCGGGCTGACAAAACTGGTGGCTTCGACGGTCTTCAGGCCGGCTGCGGCGAGGGCTTCGATCAATTCGATCTTCACCGTCGTGGCGACCGGGTCGGGTTCGTTCTGCAGGCCGTCCCGGGGACCGACCTCGACGACCCGGACCTCGCGGGGGAGCCCGTTCACGACCCGGATTCGTCCGCGGCCAGGTCGACCAGGGGGGCATCGGCCTCGACCATGTCGCCTTCGGCGCAGAGCACCTTGGCAATGACGCCCGCGCAGGAGGCTTTCAGCGTGTATTCCATCTTCATGCCTTCAAGGACCAGCAGCGGATCGCCCGCGCTGACCGGGTCGCCGGGGGCAACCAAAATTTTAACGACGGTTCCCGGCATGGGCGCGCCCGGATGGGTGTCCTCCTCGAGATGGGATTTGTCGTCCGCATATCGCGGCAGCCACTGGAGGAGACGGCCGTCGGTACCGTCGGTCACGAACACCCGATCGTCGGCAATCCGGGTGTGATAGTCGCGGACGCCGCCTGCCGTCCCGTCTGCCGGTATGTCCGGCTCGCTAGCGTCGGCGATGGCGGCCGCGGCGCCTTGGCCGGAGGCCACCCCGGCGCGGGTCAGGCTCACTACGTACGCTTCGCCGGATGCATCGCCCAGCCGAAGCGTGACCCCGGAACCCACAACCGATTCCCAGCCATCCGGGCCATCCCAGGGCGAATGGGGGTCGGACGCGTCGGCCGGTCGGGTCTGCGCATTCAGCAGGGCGGCGGCCGCGGCGGAAAGATGCCCCTCGGAGACCCGTGGTATGGAAGCGAGAATGGCGTCGAGTTCGGCGTCGAGAAATGTCGTGTCCACTCGTGCGTTGGCAAACTCCGGATGGGCGGTAAGCGCCTGGAGGAGTGAGAGATTGTTGCGCGGACCGATCAACGCGATCCGGGCCAGAGCCGCGCGCAGCCGCTGGAGCGCGGCGGGGCGGGAGTCGCCGTGAGCAATGACCTTGGCGAGCATCGGGTCGTAGTGAATCGTCACCGTATCGCCGGCAGCGATTCCGGCATCGACGCGCAGGCCCGTCTCCCCGGCCGGGTACTCGAAACACTCGATCTCCCCGGTGGACGGAAGGAAGCCGTTGTAGGGGTCCTCCGCGTAGATGCGTGCCTCGATAGCGTGACCGTTGACCGCGGGCAGGTCTCCGGGAGACGGAAGCCGGCCGCCGGCAGCCACATCCAGCTGCCACTGCACGAGGTCGATACCACGCACCATCTCCGTGACCGGATGCTCGACCTGGAGGCGGGTGTTCATTTCCATGAAATAGAAATCCCTCGAGGCGTCCATGATGAACTCGACCGTTCCGGCGCCCGCGTAGTCCACTGCCCGCGCCGCGGCGACCGCAGCCTCGCCCATGGCTGCCCGCATCTCCGGCTTCAGCGCGGGCGAGGGCGCCTCCTCCAGAACTTTCTGGTAGCGCCTCTGGGTCGAGCATTCGCGTTCGCCGAGATGAACGATCGTCCCGTGCTGGTCGCCGAAGACTTGGAATTCCACGTGGCGGGGCTTTTCAAGATAGCGTTCGAGGATCATGGTCTGGTCGCCGAAGGCGCCGATCGACTCCCGGCGTGCGCCCTGAAGGGCCGCTGTGAAATCCCCTTCCCGATGGACGATCCGCATCCCTTTCCCGCCGCCGCCGGCTGCGGCCTTGATCATCAGCGGAAAGCCGACCTCGCCGGCAGCTTCCGCAAGTCGGTCGTCCGACTGGTCGTTGCCGTGGTAGCCGGGCACGACCGGCACACCGGCAGCCGCCATCAGGCGCTTGGCTTCGAGCTTCGAACCCATTGCCCGGAGGGTTGCCGGCGCCGGACCCACGAACGCGATTCCGGCTGACTCGCAGGCTTCGGCCAGCTCCGGGTTCTCCGCCAGAAAGCCGTAACCCGGATGGATCGCCCGGGCGCCGGTAGCGTGTGCGGCTTTGATGATCGCGCCAATGTCCAGGTAGGCCCGGGGCGGGCCGATCGCCACGCTGACGTCAGCCTCTCGGGTGTGCCGTGCGCCCGCGTCGGCGTCCGTGTGCACGGCGATGCTCGTTATCCCCATGCGCCGCAAGGTGGCGGCGATACGGCAGGCAATCTCGCCGCGATTCGCGATAAGGACGCGCTCGAACATCAGCGCGGTTCGGACCAGTCGGGCGGGCGTTTCTCGAGAAACGCCGCCAGTCCTTCCTGTCCCTCTTCCGAGACGCGTAGCTGGGCGATGATCTCGGCCGTGCGGCGGGTAAGGATTTCCGCCGCGGACTCCGTGCTGCCAGACACCATCGCAATGAGTTCCTTGCACTCCTGGATCGCCGCGGGTCCCCCTTTGAGCAGCATGCTGAC
>JARFQW010000201.1 GCA_029287575.1 Gammaproteobacteria bacterium
GTGTCACACAGCGTATTGATGAGCCGGGGCACGCCCCCCGTATAGCGATAGATATCCGCGTAGGTGGACGGGTCGAAGAGCCCTTCCTGGCCGCAGCCCGCCACCTGAAGGCGGTGGCTGATGTAGTCGCCGATCTCTGCCTCGGCAAGCGGGCGGAGATGGAAGCGCAGGCGCGTTCGCTGGGACAACTGCTCCATGTCGGGCGCATCGAGAATGTCCGCGAGCTCCGGCTGGCCGGCGAGTATGATCGAAAGGACCTTTTCGCGGCCGACACAGACCCCCGCCAGCATGCGGATTTCTTCCAGCACCCGACGATCCAGGTTCTGTGCCTCGTCGATCACGATCACGACCTTCTGACCGTCGTCCAGCAGCTCTTCGAAAAATCGGTTCAGGGTTTCGAGGAGCTCGGCCTTGCCCATTGCGAACGGCTGGAAACCGAACTGGGCGAGCACCGTCTGGAGAAACTCGATGGGCGTGAGCTGGGTCTGGGCCACTCGCGCCACGGTCACGTTTTCGTCGAGGTTCGAAAGGAAGTCCTCGATCAGGGTCGTCTTGCCGGAGCCGATTTCCCCGGTGACCACCACGAACCCGTCCGTGAACCAGACCGTCGACTCCATGTACGCCCGGGCGCGGGCGTGCTGTTTGCTCAGGAACAGAAATCGGGGGTCAGGCGCAAGCCTGAAGGGGGGTTCCTGGAGTCTGAACTGCTCAAGATACATCGTTTGTTTCCGCGCGTAAGGGGCCGTGCGTCTGCATCTTGGGCACTATACGACGCGCAGAGCCCCGGTCAAATGACAGCCGTCACTTCCTGGACAGCGCTACGAGGCGGTTCAGGGCCTGGTCCCGGTCCGCCGAAGACTCGCAGACGACCGTGCAATGCCCCAGTTTTCGCTGCGGTCTGGGCGACTTGCCGTAACCGTGAAAGTGGGCTGTCGGAATCGACAGCACATCTTCCAGGCGGGGCAGGTGGCCGAGGAAATTCACCATGCCGGAATAGCCCGTGGGCCGAGTGCTCCCCAGCGGCAGATCGAGTATGCCGCGCAGATGATTCTCAAACTGGCTGGTGACGGCACCCTCGATCGTCCAGTGCCCCGAATTGTGGACCCGCGGCGCCATCTCGTTGGCGAGAAGCTCCCCGTCGTGCACGAAGAACTCGATGGTCAGCACGCCGGCGTAGTCGAGGTGTTCCATGAGTCTGGCCATATGCGCCTCGGCCCGGGACTGAAGGGGTTCGTCCTCGTAGGGAGCCCGGCTGAAACGCAAAATCCCGTCCCCGTGAACGTTCTCGGCCAGCGGGTAGAAAGCGGTGCGGCCGCTGACGGAGCGTACGCCGATGAGCGAGACCTCCCGCTCGAAGGGCACGAAGCCCTCCAGCACCATCGGTACCGCCCCGAGCGCCTGCCAGGCGTCCGCCGCGTCGCCCGCCTCACGAATAAAGCGCTGCCCCCGGCCGTCGTAGCCTAGCCGCCGGGTCTTCAGCACCGCGGGCCGGCCGATCTCGGCAAGCGCGGTATCCAGTTCCCCGGCGCTCCCGACCGCGCAGAAAGGCGCAACAGGCACGCCGAGCCGTGCCAGGAGTTCCTTTTCCTCGAGACGGTCCTGGGCTGCGCCCAGGGCTTCGACAGACGGCCGGAACGGGCGCAGCCTGGCGATCTCGGCCACGGCCTCCACCGGCACGTTCTCCACGTCGAAGGTCACCACATCCGCCCGCTCCGCCAGGGAACGCAAGGCCTGGGGATCATCGAACCGGCCCTCGATGATTTCGCCTACCTGGCCGCCCGGCGCGTCGCTGGACGCGTCGAGAAAAACGAACCGAAGCCCCAGCGGATAGCCTGCCAGGGCCAGCATGCGTCCGAGCTGACCCGCGCCGATGATGCCGACCTTCATTGGGTTTCGCTGTCTGCTGGCCGTGGATCCGGGCGATCCAGAACCCGCCGGGTCTGGGCCAGCCGATAGGCCTCGACGGCGGCCAATATCTCCGGCCGGCTGGCACCCAGAATCGCCGCGGCAAGCAGGGCGGCGTTGATCGCCCCCGCCTTGCCGATGGCCAGGGTGCCTACCGGTACGCCCGCGGGCATCTGCACAATGGAGAGCAGCGAGTCCATGCCGCTGAGAGCCCGGGACTCCACCGGAACGCCCAGCACCGGGACGCTGGTTTTCGCGGCGGCCATGCCGGGCAGGTGAGCCGCGCCGCCGGCGCCGGCGATGATGACCTCCAGGCCGCGCTCGCGAGCCGACGCGCAGTAGTCGAACAACAGGTCGGGTGTCCGGTGTGCCGAGACGACACGGGCTTCATGGGGAATCGCAAACGACTCCAGCGTTTCCACCGCATGACCGAGGGTGGGCCAGTCGGAGCTGGATCCCATGATGACGCCGACGAGAGGTTTCATCCGGATATTGTATCAGCGGGGCAGGTCGGATCAGCCCGCCGCGGCGATGATTTCCCTGAGTCGCCGGTACAGGGCCCGCCCCGCGCCGGATGCGCCGCGACCCTCGCGTTCGTCCATGGCGGCCCGCAGGGCCTCCGACAGCGCCGGCTGGTCCGTGTGCGGAAACGCCCGGGCGAATGCCTCCACCCCATCGGTCCCGGCGAGCAGCCGTTCCCGCCAGGCTTCGGCCTGCTTGTGCAGGCGGGCTTCCTCTCTGCCAGGTGCCCGCCTCGCCTCCAGCAGGGCCTCGATCGGCTCGGGATCGACGCTGCGCATGACCTTGCCGATGTACTGCTTCTGGCGGTGGACGGCGCCTCGCTTGCGCATCTTGCGTGCCGCGCGCACGGCGTCTTTCAGCCGCTCCGGCACGTCCAGCGCCGCGAGTGACTCCTCCGGAACCTCGATCAACGCACATCCCAGCGATTGCAGGTACTGCGCATCACGCTTCTTCTGACTCTTGCTGGGTTGCTCGTCAGTCGGGTTCACCGGGCGGGCCGAACCTTCGTGTCGAGGACGTCGATCAGGCGCCCGACCTCCTCGAGACTGTTGTAGTGGGCGAGGGAAATCCGGATGACACCGTCGTCGGGCTCCAGGCCCAGCGCGGTCATCAGTGCCGGCGCATAAAAGTGGCCGAAACGAATTCCCAGCCCGGCCTCGTCGGTCACCGGCGGCACGGAGGCCGATGGGCGGCCCGACAGAACGAAGGAGATTGTTGGCAGCCGCCCGGCGTCCGCTTCGGCGGATCCCATGATCCTTGCATCGGGCCGCGTCCCGAGATAGTCGAGCAGTCGGCCGGACAGCGCGCGTTCGTGAGCGGCGATGGCGGCGAACGCATCTCCGCCGCTGCGCCGGCCGAGCGCCTCGATATAGTCCGGAATGGCCGTCGCGGCGGCCACGAGTTCATAGGGGAACGCACCCGGCTCCAGCTTGCCGGGCACGTAGTCGTCGGAGAAAAACCTGTGGTTCTGGTTGTCCAGTTCCCTCAGTGCCTCGCGCCGGCCGAAGAGCGCGGCGCAGTGGGGCCCGAAGACCTTGTAGAGGCTGAAGGCATAGAAATCGACCCCGGCGTCGGCCACCGCCATTGCCCGATGCGGTGCGTAGGCCACGCCGTCCACGCACAGCCGCGCGCCGGCATCTTTCGTCAGTCTGCTGATGGCCCCGAGATCCGTCACCGAGCCGAGAATATTGGAAGCGTGCGTGCAGCACACCAGCCGGGTCCTGTCGCTCAACAGCGGTTCGAGATCGCGGGCCTCCAGGGCCAGACTGTCCAGGTTCAGCGGCCAGGTCCGGATTCTGGCGCCGTGCCGCTGAAGGCGGTGCCACGGCGAGACATTGGCCTCGTGATCGACGGCCGTGACCACGATTTCGTCTCCCGGCCTGATGCCCGGTGCCAGTCCCCGGGCTACCCGCGAAAACAGGCTGCTGGTCGAGGCGCCCAGGACAACCGTTTCCGGATCCACCGACGTATGGCCGCCCATGGACATCAAACGGGCGATCGCGGCGCGGCCCGCGTCCACCCTGCGGCCGGCCTCCGCGGAGGGCGCATACGTCGCCCCCAGCTGGACGGGCCAGTGACGCATATAGTCGGCGATGCTGTCGATCACCGACCCCAGGGGCAGGGAACCGCCGGCGTTATCCATGTAGACCCATTCCGAAGCCAGCCCGGGGAAACGGCTGCGCGCGTAGTCCAGGTCCAGCCCTGCGGTCGAGCGGTCATCCATGGAATCACTGAAGCGAGACGGGGTGATCCCCCGGGGGCGCGGGATGATAGCACGCGGTCGAGCCGCCTCTGGTAAACTTCCGCGCCTTTCCGGACGGCCCTGCACTCATGACCGAGACCGCCGACAACACGCCCGATATTTCCCTCGAAGAGGTGATCGCCGCCGCTCTGGCCAGGGCTCGCGAACGCGGCGCCGAGCAGGCGGAAGCCGCGGTCAGCCTCGGTACGGGCCTGTCGGTCAACCTGCGCCAGGGCGAAGTGGAGACCCTGGAGCACCAGCGGGATCGGGGCTTCAGCATCACCGTCTATGTGAACGGCCGGAAGGGCTCGGTGAGCAGCTCCGATCTGACCGCCGCTGCGGTCAGGGACATGGTGGACAAGGCCTGTTCCATTGCGCGGTTCACGGCGGAGGATCCCTGCTCCGGACTGGCGGACGCTGATCGCATGGCGACCGATTTCCCCGATCTGGACCTGGATCATACCTGGCCGGTGTCCGCGGAAGAGGCCATAGAGATTGCGCGGGCGTGCGAGGCCGCCGGCATGGCGGAGGATGCGCGGATCACGAATTCCGAGGGCGCATCGGTCAGCACGCATCGAAGCGAGCGCCTCTACGGCAATTCGCACGGCTTTTTGGGCGGGTCCGCTGCATCCAGCCACAGCGTCAGCTGCGTCCTCATTGCCAGCGATGACAAGGGAATGCAGCGCGACTACTGGTACTCGTGGGCCCGCAATCCCGAGGATCTCGGCGATCTCGAGGCGGTCGGGAGACGCGCCGGCCAGCGCGCCGTAAGCCGCCTCGGGGCGGCAAAGATCGACACCTGCACCGCTCCGGTGCTGTTTGCCGCTGAGGTAGCGCGGGGTTTGCTCGGGCACTTCGTCGGCGCGGTGAAGGGCGGCAGTCAGTATCGCAAGTCCAGCTTCCTGCTGGACGCCGCCGGCCAGCAGATTTTCCCTGACTGGATGCAGTTCCAGGAGCGCCCGCATATCCGCCGCGGCGCGGCCAGCGCCTCGTTTGACCGTGAGGGGGTCGCGACGACGGATCGGGACCTGGTCGCAGACGGCGTGCTCACGGGATACGTTCTGTCCAGCTATTCGGCCCGCCGGCTAGGTCTGGAAACCACCGCAAACGCCGGTGGCATTCACAATCTCCTGGTGTCCCATGGCGACGAGGATCTCGACGGCCTCATGAAGACCATGGACCGCGGCCTGCTGGTCACGGAACTGATGGGCCAGGGCGTGAATCCCGTAACCGGAGACTACTCGCGCGGTGCCTCGGGTTACTGGGTGGAGAACGGAGAGATCGTCAGGCCGGTCGAGGAAGTCACCATCGCCGGCAATCTGCGGGATATGTATGCCGGCATCCGGGCTGTCGGGTCGGACGTGGACGTGCGCGGTGCGATTCAGACCGGCAGCATTCTCCTGTCACCCCTGACGATCGCGGGCAGTTAGCAGCGTCGCCGGCGCCGCGTCGTCCCCGGGTGACGGAGGACGACCGGTCGGAGCATCCTTGGCCGCCTGGTCAGTCAGGTCACGCACCGTCCGGCCGTCGAGTTCCTGCTCAATGGTGCCGCGAACCTTCTCGAGCAGCGCGTCCACGGGCGGATCCGCCCTCAGCAACCCTTCCTCGATCGGCGCGCGGACCGCGGCGAGGACATCCGCGAGCGGGATGGTGTCCGTATCGCGGCCGGGCATGACGTGGCCCTCGTCGGTTCTGACCAGAAGCCCGGCCCGTTCCAGGGCCAGTGCGACCGGCTCGATACTGCGGCCCGGCAGGCCGATATGCTGGATCAGCTCTTCCGCCGTTATCGTGCCCGCCGAACGATGAGCCTGGCCGGCCAGGTACATGATCTCCAGGGCGAGACGCTCACGCTGAATGCTGCCCAGTTCCACCGTCTCGTGGCCGGTTCGCAGATAGCGCGGGTACTGGACATAGAACGAGATCTGGGCGCCGATGAGGAGAATGAGCCAGTTGGCGTAGAGCCAGATGAGCGCCAGGATGGCGATGGCGAAACTCGAGTAAATCGCGGCGTAGCGGGTGGATCCGACGACGAACCGCGCGAAGATCTGGCCGGTGAAGCCCCAGATCACTCCCGCAGCAAGGCCGCCGATGAGGGCTGCTCGCAGGCGAACCTTCGTGTTCGGCACAAACGCGTAGACGAACGTGAACATCAGGACCACGAGCACATAGGGGGTGAGCTTGCCGGCCAGTACGAGGCCCGTGCCGAAGGGCTCGATGGCCGCCACCCGCTGGACGAGACTGAAGGACGAGACCGATGCGGTGATGCCCATGGCCGTCACCATGACCACCGGACCGATCAGAATGACGCTCAGATAGTCGCTGAATCGCCGTCCGATGCTTCGCGACTTGTCCACCTGCCAGACGTAGTTGAAGCTTTCCTCCACCTTCTGAACCATGGAGATGACCGTGTAGAGCAGCACGGCCAGGCCGACGCCACCCAGGACGCCGCCGTTGATGTTGTCCACGAAGCCGATGATGTGGCGGGTGATCTCCTCGCCCTTTTCGCCGAGCGGTTCGAGAAAGTTGTACAGCAGCGGCTCGATCTGGCGGTGAACGCCGAAGCCCTTGAGCACAGAAAAGCTGAATGCCATCAGCGGCACCAGGGAGAGCAGGGTGGTGTAGACCAGGCCCATCGCCCGCAGGGTCAATTGACCGTCGGCGACGTCCCGGCTAATGGCATAGACGAACTGCGCCAGCCGGCGAGCCGCGCGTTCGAGAAATTCACCGGTGCCGGGCGGCGCCCAGAGGAATTCCCGCATTCGCTGGAATACAGTTTCCATTGCATGTCTCCGGGGCCCGCGCCCCGGGAGAAGCGTTGCACGGCAGGGCGCGGCTGGCAAGCAGGACCGCGGGGCGTTAGGTTGACCGGCCAATGAGTTCGCCCGTCTATCCGCAACGTATCGTGTGTCTCACCGAGGAGACGACGGAGACTCTGTACCGGCTCGGCGAGGAGGCGAGGATCGTCGGCATATCCGGCTTTACGGTGCGCCCGCCCCGGGCCCGCCGGGAAAAGCCCCGGGTGTCGGCCTTCACCAGCGCCCGGATCGAGCGGATCCTCGCGCTGGCGCCGGACCTGGTGCTCGGTTTCTCCGACCTGCAGGCGGATATCGCGGCGGAACTCATCCGACGGGGTACGGCGGTGCACGTGTTCAATCATCGCAGCGTCGACGGGATTCTGACGATGATTCTTACCCTGGGCGGCATGGTGGGTGCTGCGCCGGCGGCCGAGGCCCTGGTCGAAGAGCTTCGCGACGGACTGGCTGCCATCAGGGATTCCGCGGCCGCGCTGTCGCGGCGGCCTCGCGTCTACTTCGAGGAATGGGACGATCCTCTGATTTCCGGCATACGCTGGGTCTCGGAGCTCGTGGCCATCGCCGGCGGGGACGACTGCTTCCCCGAGCTGGCCCAGGCCTCGCTGGGCCGGGATCGCATTATCGCCGACCCCCTGGAGGTGGTCCGCAGGGCGCCGGACATCGTGATCGGGTCCTGGTGCGGGAAGAAGTTTCGCGCCGCTCGTGTCGCGGAACGGCCGGGCTGGTCGGAGATCCCGGCGGTTCGCGACGGTGAGCTGCACGAGGTCAAGTCAGCAATGATCCTCCAGCCGGGTCCGGCGGCCCTGACCGACGGCGTTCGGGCCGTTCACGAGATCATCCGCCGATGGGATTCCCGGTAAGCCGCTCATAGGCTTCGGCATACTTGGCTCTCGTGCGTTCGATGACTTCCGCCGGCAGGGCGGGTCCCGGCGCCGTCTTGTCCCAATCCAGCGTCTCCAGATAGTCGCGCACGAACTGCTTGTCGTAGCTCGGCGGGCTCGTTCCAGGCGCGTAGGTTTCCGCGGGCCAAAAGCGTGAGCTGTCCGGCGTGAGGGCCTCGTCAATCAGGTACAGCTTCTTGTCGTCATCCAGGCCGAACTCGAACTTGGTATCGGCGATGATGATGCCCCGGCCTCGCGCGTACTCGGCGGCTTCGCCATACAGGGCCAATGCCGTGGCCCGCACCCGATCCGCCAGCTCTCGGCCGATCAGCTGTTCCACGGTAGCGAAATCGATGTTTTCGTCGTGCTCGCCCGCGGCGGCTTTTGTCGCGGGGGTGAAGATCGGCTCCGGCAGGCGGTCGGCCAGTTCCAGGCCGTCCGGTAGGGGAATTCCGCAGACGCCGCCGGTGCGCCGATAGTCCTTCCAACCCGAACCGATGATGTAGCCGCGCACGACGGCTTCCACCGGCAGCGGACGCAGGCGCCGCGTGACGATGGATCGCAGACGATAGTCGCCGGGCTCCACGCCGTCAGGCAGAACCGTTTCCGGCGCTTCCGGCAAGAGGTGGTTCTCGATGATGTGACCCGTCCGTTCGAACCAGAAGTTGGAAATCTGCGTCAGTATTTCGCCCTTGCCAGGAATCGGGTCGGGCAGCACCACGTCGAACGCCGACAGGCGGTCCGTGGCGACGATCAGCAAGCGCTCCGGGTCGAGGCCGTAGACGTCCCGAACCTTGCCCTGATGGAGCCGCTCCAGGCCCGGCAGGCTGGACTCGAATACGACGCTCATCAGCTCATCCGGCGCCGGCGGGCGGTGTGGCCGGGCCCAGCGGCGGGGACGGATCAACCTCCCGGGGCAGCCGGCCCGGTTCCGCAAGTAGCTCCGCGAACCGCCCCGTGGGTTCTTCGACAGCGCCGAAATCCCAGGCGGTCGCCGCTTTTCTGCCCTCGGCCTGCACGTCCAGCGCAGCCTTGTCCTGCGCCCGGTAGATCATCTTCAGAGTGGCCATCACGTCTTCGCGGGTAGCGTCTTCGAAGGTCATCAACGCGCTCCCCATGGCGTTGACCCGCTCTTCCTCACTCAGCGCTGAACTCAGCGATCCATGTTCCCCCAGAGCCATGACCGCGCCGAACAGGTAATGCAGGAAGTAGGTCTGAATGACCGGGTCTTCGAAGGTTTCGCCGCCGGCCTGTTTTGCCGACAACTCGCCGAAAACGAGGGTCTTGTGGATCACCCGCCGGATTTCATCCTGGCGCGTGTTCGGGGTTTCGGGTCCTGATACCATGTTGTTCGCTCCGGTCGGCACCGGTTGGGTTTCGTAAAAAAGGCGGAAATTCTGGCAGCACGTCCCCGCGCGCGTCAATTCGGGGACGGCCGACGAACACCTGAAGATGGGTTGGACCGGCAAGCTATTCGGCGGATTTCTCGGCACGCTCATGGGCGGCCCGGTCGGGGCGGCTATCGGTGTTGCCCTGGGCCACCAGTTCGACCGCGGTCTTGGCGAAAGTCGCGCGGTTCCTTCGGGCGACGTGGGTGTTCGTTTCTTCGAAACCACGTTCAGCGTCATGGGCTGCGTGGCCAAGAGTGACGGCCGGGTGTCGGAGGCGGATATCGAGGCAGCCCGTCGGATCATGCAGCACATGCGCCTTGCCGAGCCCCAGGTGCAGGAAGCCATCCGCCACTTCACCACGGGCAAGCAGGCGGAGTTCGGCCTCGACCGGACGGTCGCCGAACTGGCCCGTTCCCTCGGCCGGCGTAACGATCTGCGCCGGGTTTTCATGGAGATTCAGGTCCAGGCCGCCCTGGACAGCGGCCTGCCCGCTGCGGCGCGCAGCACGCTGTGGCGGGTAGCAAGCGGACTGGGCCTGTCGCGGGTCGACATGGCCCAGATCGAGGCTCTCCTGCGGGTGCGGCAAACAGGGGCCCGCCACAGACCGCCGCCCCGACCGTGGGCGAAGCGGCGCGAGCTGGAAGAAGCTTACCGGGTTCTCGGCGCAGGCCCGGAGTCCAGCGACGCGGAGCTGAAGAAAGCCTACCGCCGCCTGATGAGCGCCCATCATCCGGACAAGCTCAGGGCCCGGGGCATGCCGGAGTCCATGCTGCCCGTTGCCGAAGAAAAAACCCAGGAGATTCGCGCTGCCTGGGACAAGGTCAAAGCTGCCCGTGGTCTGCGCTAGCCCCGGTGGGTTAGCATCCCGGGATCTCCAAGGAGCACGAACGCCATGCAGCCGTTTCTCATTGCGCCCTCGATCCTGTCGGCCGACTTCGCGCGTCTGGGTGAGGAAGTGGACACGGTGCTCGAAGCCGGTGCGGATATTGTCCATTTCGACGTCATGGACAATCACTACGTTCCGAATCTGACCTTCGGCCCCATGATTTGTGAGGCGCTGCGGGCCTATGGGGTTCAGGCGCCGATCGACGTCCACCTGATGGTGCGGCCCGTGGATGCACTGATCGAATCCTTCGCGGCGGCCGGCGCGAGCTGGATCAGCTTTCACCCCGAGGCCAGCGATCACGTCGACCGGAGCCTGCAGCTGATTCGCGACGCGGGCTGCAAGGCGGGCCTTGTTCTCAATCCGGCGACACCGCTGAATCACCTCTACCACGTCATGGACAAGCTGGATCACGTGCTGGTGATGTCCGTGAACCCGGGTTTCGGCGGCCAGTCCTTTATTCCGTCGGCTCTGGAGAAACTGACACTGATTCGCGAACTGATCGATACCAGCGGGCAGGAAATCCGGCTGGAAGTCGACGGGGGCGTGAAGACCGGCAACATCGGCGAGATTGCCGAAGCCGGCGCCGACACGTTCGTGGCCGGCTCGGCCATCTTCGGGTCGGGCGACTACAAGGCCACGATCGACGCCATGCGCGCCGCGATCGCCGGTAGCTGACGCCTTATCGGGTGCCGGGTCCGGCATGGTCCTTGTCATCGACAACTACGACTCGTTTGCCTACAACCTGGTCCAGTACCTGGGTGAGCTGGGCGCCGAGGTGCGGGTGGTGAGAAACGACCAGATCGGCGTTGCCGGCATTCTCGCCCTCAAGCCGTCCCATCTCCTGATTTCTCCCGGCCCCGGCACGCCCGATCGGGCCGGCATATCGATGGAGGCCGTGCGCGCGCTGTCGGGACGGATGCCCATCCTCGGGGTTTGCCTGGGGCATCAGAGCATCGCGGCGGCCTTCGGCGGTACGATTGTGCACGCCCGACGGGTCATGCACGGCAAGACCTCGATGATTCGCCACGACCGGCAAGGCGTGTTTCAGGGTCTCGACGATCCCCTCGAGGTCACCCGGTACCATTCCCTCGTGGTGACGCGGGCAAACTGGCCCGAGGAGCTGGTGGAAACCAGCTGGACGGAGACGGCGGACGGGTCACGCGATGAAGTGATGGGGCTGCGCCACATCGAGTATCCCGTGGAGGGCGTGCAGTTTCATCCCGAGGCGATCCTGACGCACCAGGGCCGCGAGCTGCTTCACAACTTTCTCGAAGGGTAGCGCTTCGACGAACCGGACCGGGTCGTGCTCGGTCCGGACACGCCGGTATCAGGCTGATCCGCGTTTCGGCTCCTGCTGCGGCCGGACACCGTATACGACAATTGTCTTGCCGCTGGCCGTGAGCAGACCCTGCTCTTCGAGCACCTTGAGCACCCGTCCGGCCATTTCCCTTGAGCAGCCCACGAGCCGGCTGAGTTCCTGCCGGCTGACCTTGATCTGCATGCCGTCGGGATGGGTCATGGCGTCCGGTTCCCGGCACAGGTCCATGATGGCATGAGCCACCCGGCCGGTGACGTCGACAAATGCCAGATCACCGAGCTTGCGGTTGGTCTTTTCCAGCCGGCTAGCCAACTGGGTGGCCAGCTCGAAAACCAGTCCGGGGCTTTCGCTGGCGATCTGACGGAATCGGGGGTAGGTCATTTCCGCGAGTTCACAGGCCGTGCGGGTCCGAACCCAGGCCGAGCGGGTCGGCTGGTCGTAGAACAGTCCCATTTCGCCGAAGAACTGCCCCTTGTTCAGGTAGGACAGCACCATCTCGTTGCCGTCCTCGTCTTCGATCATGACTTCGACCGAGCCATCGACGATGTAATAAAGAATGTCAGGCAGGTCTCCGGCGTGGATGACCACCGTTTTCTGCGGCACAGAGCGCATGCGGCAAAGTGACAGGAATCGATTGATCGCCGGCACGTCGCTCAGCGGCTTGGCGGTTTCCTCCATCAGCGGGCTCCCCATGTAATCCTTATGTCAAGCCAGACCCCGCTCCTTTTAGCGCACCGCGCGGGATAGGGCAAGCGCGGAGGACTTTCGACGCCAAGCACTTACAGGCTTTTGGCGGGCTCGGGCGGCGGACCGGGCCGCGGGTTTTCAGATCCGGTAAGCGGCCCGGGTCATGATTTTGGAAAGCACCGACATTGCGCCCCGGACCGGCCCGGGGAGGTCCGCACCGCCTGCCTCCCGGGCGTGGTCCGCATGGCGGGCTTCGTCGTCGCGCATGGCCGCGACGATGGCCCGGCTTCGCCGGTCGCCGCGGGGCAGGCGGCCCATATGGCTTTCGAGGTGCCGCACGACCTGGTCCTCGGTCTCCGCGACGAATCCCAGACTCCAGCGGTCGCCGATGGCGCCGGCGGCGGCGCCCATGGCCAGAGCGCCGGCATACCACAAGGGATTGAGGGCGCTGGGTGTGCTGCCAAGTTCGGCGAGCCGGGCCTCGCACCAGGCCAGGTGGTCCTCTTCCTCCCTGGCCGCATCTTCCATGGATTCCCGCACCGATTCGAGCCGCGCCGTGAGGCCCTGGCCGCGATAGAGGGCCTGGGCCATGACCTCGCCCGCGTGGTTCACGCGCATCAGGCCGGCGGCATGCCGGCGCTCGGCATCCGTCAGAGACTGGTCCTCGTGGCCCTCGGCGGGGTTGTCCCGGCTGGCAACCGCGCGCGCGGCCACCGATGTCCGGAGCATCTCGTCGAGGCCCGCGAAAATGTTGTCCAGCGCGTCGTAGCGGCGATTGCTCATCGATCCTTCACGGCTTCAGTTGAGGGTTCGCCCTATTCTGCCACGGCCGCGCCCCACCTCGGCGTCCTTTGCCAGGTCGCAGTCAGTTGCCTGCGCCCGCCGAATCCCCACGCAGGCTCCGGGCCACCAGGCTGACCGGGTGCAGGACCGGCGGGGCATGTGCGGTGGCACGGCCCAGGTGCAGGGCGCAGCCGATATTGGAAGTCACGACAAAGCGGGCCGCCGCCTGGCGGATCGCCAGGATCTTTGGCTGGGCGAGTTCCGACGCCTGCTCCGGATGACGCAGCAGGTGATCCCCGGCGGCGCCGCAGCAACGGTCGTTGCCGGCCATCGGCGTGACCCGCAGCCCGGGAATGCTCTGGAGTAGACGCAAGGTGTCGGAGAAGCCGCCGGTGACGTGGCGCTGGGTGCAGGGCTGATGGACCAGGGCTTCTCCGGCGACGGGGGTGAAATCCAGCCGGTCCAGCCGGTCCAGCAGGAGCGATTCGATCGACGTGACCCGCTTGGAGAACCCGGCATTCCTGGGGCGCTCAGCGGCCTCCAGGAGGGTCGCTGCGCAGCCGGTCGCAAGAGCGATCACCGGAGCGCCGCCGGGCCCGAAAATTTCATTGTTCCGCGCGCCCAGGCGATCCGCCGCCGCCAGGTCGCCGGCGTGCCCGGGCAGGGCGCCGCAGCAGACCTGGCCATGGGGGACGCGCACCTGATATCCCGCGGCGCGCAGCACCGTAACGGCGTCCTCGAGTGTGCGGCCATCGACGACAGACTGAACGCAGCCGGTAAAAAGGAGCACTTCATCGCCGCCAGCGGAATCGGCGGCCGCGGCGGTTGGGGTGCGAAACGGCCGGCTTCCCGGCGCCAGCAGTCCGGCCAGCCGGCCAGCCGGGCCGGGCATCCGCCGGGCGATGGCGGGCAGGCCCGTCATGCGGGCCAGATTCAGAAGCCACCGGGCCGTCCGCAGACCGGCGGGCCGGGCGAAGAGTCCGGCCAGGGTGCTGCCCCGGTAGCCCGGGATCCGTTCCCGGAGAGCGGATCGCCCCGAGTCCATGATGCGGCCGAATTCCACCTGGGCCGGACAGGCCGACTCACAGGCACGGCAGCCCAGGCAGGTGTCGAGGTGGTTGCGCATCCGGGAGGAGGGCTCCAGCTCCCCGGTGACCAGCCCCTGAATCAGGGCGATGCGGCCGCGTGGGGAGTCGCCCTCGTTGCGCCCGAGTCCGTAGGTCGGGCAATGCGGCAGACAAAGTCCGCACTTCACACAACGGTCGGTGAGCTGGCCAAGCGGGGCACGGTCGTCCGCGGCCGCGCGGGGATCCGGGGCAGTCTCGGGACCTGGTTCCGTGGCCATGAGGCGTTAGGCTCCGGAGGCGAATTTGGCTATTCTAGCGCGCCCGCCGGTTTCCGGAACCGAAGGGGAAACCCGATCGCCGCGGGCACCGAACACGGTTTTTTTCACGAGAGGATCCCGACGTCATGGCCTACTATCGACGGCACGCGTTTTTCTGCACCAACCGGCGCGACGGAGACCGGGTGTGCTGCCAGGATGCCGGGGCCGCCGAGGCGAGGGACTACGTGAAGTCCCGTATCAAGGCCCTGGGCCTGGCGGGAAAGGACGAACTGCGCGTCAACGCCGCGGGGTGCCTGGATCGCTGTGAGGAAGGCCCGGTCGTCGTGGTCTACCCGGAAGGTGTCTGGTACAGCTATGTGGACAAGGAGGACCTCGACGAGATCATCGACGAGCATCTGGTCCACGGGCGCGTGGTCGAACGGCTGAAAATCTGACGGCTATCGCCTTTAGCCCACAGCCTGAGTACAATGGCGGGCCCGCATCGCGAGTGTCCCGAAAGGCTTGAAAAGCCCCGGGGCCGGCATTACTATTGCGGGCTTTTCGCCATATCGGCCCGCTTTTAGCGGCCAGAGCATTCGGAGCGAACGCGAGTCATGAAGACCTTTTCCGCCAAGCCGGCTGAGGTGCGCCGCGACTGGTTTGTCGTGGACGCCGCTGACAAGACCCTCGGGCGGCTGGCCACAGAAGTTGCGTCGCGCCTGCGCGGCAAGCACAAGCCTGAGTACACGCCGCACGTTGACACGGGTGACTACATCATCGTTGTCAACGCGGAAAAAGTCCGTGTTACCGGCAACAAAATGGCCGCCAAAATGTACCACCGGCACACCGGTTACATTGGCAACCTGAAGTC
>JARFQW010000002.1 GCA_029287575.1 Gammaproteobacteria bacterium
TACTCCACGACGATGCGGGCGTTGAGCGGCTGAATCGGCCGATTGTTCGAATGCCCGAGCACCTCGGCGAGCTTCTCCGCCTGCACCGACGAAATCGATACCGGCGTCTTGAGCACCAGCCAGCGCACGCCCTCGCTGCACGGCGGTGTTGTCAGTGAGCCGTTGTATCGGAAATAGTCGAGCGACGGCGGGAGCAGGCTGGACGCGTCCGTGGAACCCGGCAATGCGGTCTTGCCGCCCACGTTACGGGGCATGAACTTCCAGAGGGAATCCAGCGGGATGTTGGTGGCCCGTTGTTCGAACATCACGGCGAGCACGGCCAGATTGCCGGCTGCGTCGGCGTGAACGAAGTGCGCCTCCATGGGGAAACTGCGGCCGGCGAGATGATTTTCGCTCGGCGTGTGGAAATGGAACTGCTGGAGTGTGAAGCTGGTGCCGTCAACGGTCAGCGTGCTTCCCGAGGGATAGTTAACCTGAATCGAGTGACCGTTGTTAACGATCTCGGCGCTGCCGGCCGAGTAGTCCAGTTCCAGCGGCGGCAGTTCGCCGTCCACAAAGCCCGCCAGGTCCACCGGCGACTGGTTGACGCCGGTCCCGCAGGCGGAGAATGCCGGGTCCAGCGTGCCCCAGTTATCCGGTCCCAAATCGCCTGAATAGCCCCACTCGGTGCCTTCGGAGGCCCACGCAGAGCTCGCCGCAAAGGCAAACAAGCCGGCAAAGCAGCTCAAAATGAAACGTGGATACATGGGGCACCTCCGGGGGCTCCGGGTCTTTTCTCGGGGCGGTAGTGGTGTAAGGAGCCTAGAAGACAGCGGCCGAATGCGCCACGCGACGGCCCATGCCCCGGCCCGCTCGCAGGATGTTGCCGGCCGGACCGGTAGTGGCGACAAGCCCAGGTCAGGTTATCGCAGAAACCGCCTGATTCAGGAAGGACAAGGTCCAGAAGACCGCAATGCCGATCTGCACGGCAAAAAAGCCGAAGCGGCCAAATACGGCGACGACGCTGGTGGACACCAGGTGTACGCTGCCCTGAAGAAGGCGCGCCGCAAGCACCGTGAGGGCGAGCGGTTCGGTGACCGCGGGCTGGCCGGTGGCCAGTGCGTAGAGGAGCAATCCGCCGATGACGGGGAAATGCTCGTAGGCGTTGGCATGGGCCCGGCACAAACGCTCCGCGAAGGGCGAAACATCCTCACCGGTCGTGCTGAAGTCATTGGCTGCCCGGCGGCCGGCGAGGATCAGCGCCGTGCGCTGACCGACTATGGCCACGGTCAGAAGGAGCATCCAGCTCACATAGCCGAGAAAGGCCAGACTCGTGTTTGTCATGGGTTCGCCTCCGGTTCAGTCGGCCGCCGGCCGTGGCTTGCACCGCATGCGGGGCGCTTCGTAACCCCAGACCACCGTCGCCTCTCCCTGGTGCTCCCAGAAGGATTCGTTGCGGCCGGCGTATTTCGCGCCGCTGGCGGCGGGCGCCCGGGTCATGAAGGACACCTGGTCACCGCGCTCGGCGATCAGTGTGGGTGGATCTGTGGCATAGAACGTCACCACCACCTCGTTGGCCGGGTTGCCGTCGCAGGAATAGAAGACCGGACCCGTTGCCTTGACCAGGGCGTAGCGGGCCTGCAATTCGACGATCCGGGAGCGGTACTGGTCCGCCACGCAGGCATGCGGATCCGACGCTTTCCAGCACTCGTCGCGGCCCTTGATCCAGCCACGCTGCTCGGCCTTGAGCACCGGCGGGTGTTCGTTCTGCGCTTTCGCGCTGGCGGCCGTGTAAACCATCGCCAGTTCCCGGTCCAAATCCGAGAGATCCTGATCGCCGCAGATCATCTCCTCGATGCTTCCGGGCTCGACGCCGCCGCAGTCAAACGATGGCCCGGCCTGAAGTCCCGCGGATACTCCGGGAGCGTGGCACAACAGCAGCAATGCACTCGCGGCGACTGAAACACGGCCCAGGTGGCGGCTGTCGGCCGGGCCGCAGCGCCTGTCTATCGGCTTTCTTCCCATCAGCTTCTCCTGCAGCAGTGCTCGTGGGAGCCTGCCTGCATCATGCCGAATTCCGCAGCACGGCTGCCATCATTTGCTGCACCTTGTCGATCGCCTGGAGAGGCCGCAGCATGACCTTGAAGTCGTCGATCAATCCTTCGTCGTCCCAGTGAATCAGGTCCACGCCATTGACCACGACGCCGTCGATCTCGACGGTGAATTCCAGCACTGCGTCCCGCTCCCCCACAATCTCCCTTACGTATCTGAAATCCGGCCGAACCAGGACGTGCATGGCGGCCGCCAGATACATGCGCGTCAGAATGCGTCCGGCCTGGGGCGTGTGGACTACCGGCGAATGAAACACGACGTCCTCGGCAAGCAGGGCGTCGAGACCGGACGGATCCCGGGACTCGAGTACCCGGTGCCAGGCGGGTATGGGGCTGGGCGGCATCGATTCTGTTCCTCGGCTACGGCCCCGGCGATTCTACGGGATCCGGGATCAGGCGCGCGCGAAGAGGGTCGGCGCGCGCTGCCGGAATACGGTCCCCATGGTTACGGCGCGCGCAACCATGAAGACGACAAACGACAGCCACAGGCCGTGGTTTTCAAGCCCGGCGTACTGAGTCAGGTAGAAAACCGGGACAAACACCAGGAACGTGGAGACCAGCATGGTGTTGCGCATTGCATCCGCCCACGTGGCGCCCACAAACACACCGTCCCAGAGAAAACTCCAGACCGAAACCAGCGGTGAGACGATGATCCACGGCAGATAGTCTCCGGCCAGGGACCTGAGTTCCTCCTGGCTGGTCAGCAGACCGACGATGGGCTGGCCTGCCAGGGCGTAGGCGAGCGCATAGGCCGATGCCACGGCGGCTGACCAGATCAGCGACCGGCGCACGGCAAGCCGGAAACCTTCCGGGTTACGCTCGCCGATCGCCCGCCCGGTCAGCGCCTCTGCGGCGTGGGCAAAGCCGTCCAGCCCGTAGGACATCAGGTACTGAAACTGAATCAGAATGGCGTTGGCCGCGAGGATGGCGGTGCCCATCCGCGCCCCCTGGGCGGTGATGAACGCAAAGACGAACATCAGCGAAAGGGTCCGGACCAGCAGGTTGGCGTTGACCGACAGCACCCGCCGCAAGGCTTCCGGATCCAGAATCCGGGCCCGGTCGAACGAGCCGCCGGTGCCGGCCAGCGCGGCGCGCGCGAGCCAGACGCCGACGCCGAGGCCCGCGGCCTCCGCGAGGACGCTGGCCGCGGCGACGCCCCCTGTCCGGTAGCCAAGGCCCATCACGAAGGCAATGGAAAGGACGATGTTGACGAGGTTCGTGGTCAGCATGATGGCGAGCGGGGCCCGCGTGTTCTGCCGGCCGATAAACCAGCCGATGAGCGCGAAGTTGGCGAGCACCGCCGGCGCCGCCCAGATGCGGACGCTGTAGTAGGTCCAGGCGGGTTCGAGAACCTCCGGGGCCGGGCCCAGCAGCCGGAACGACAACTCGCCGACGGGTCTCTGCAAGGCGATAAGCAGGGCGGCCAGCGCCAGCGCGATGACCAGGGCCTGCCCCAGCACGCCGCGCAGCGCATCGCCGTCACCGGCGCCGTGCGCCTGGGCGGCCAGGCCCGTGGTGCCCATGCGCAGGAAATTCAGGCCCATGAACAGGACGCTGAACAACGTCGTTCCCACCGCCACGGCGGCCAGATAGCGCGGATGTTCCAGGTGGCCCATCACCGCCGTGTCGACGAGGCCCAGGAGCGGCACGGTGATGTTGGAAACGATCATCGGCCAGGCAAGCTGCCAGACGCTTGCGTGGCTGTAGGGGCTGGCGGCGCGGGTCACGCGGCGCCTAGCGGGGTTCGGCCGGCGCAATCTCCCAGGTGAACTCGCCGATGCCGGAGGCCTCCACCTCGATCCGGTCGCCCGCTGCCAGGGGACCCACGCCCTCGGGCGTCCCGGTGAAGATCAGGTCCCCGGGTTCCAGTGTCCAGATACGGCTCAGATGGGCGACCAGAACATCAGCCGGAAAGATCATGTTCCGGGTATGGCCCCGTTGGCGGACGGTGCCGTTGACCCAGCAGCCGAACTCGATGTCGTCCAGATCCGTCGGTCCGGTGATGGGCAGAAACTCGCCGACCGGTGCGGACTGATCGAATGCCTTGCAGACCTCCCAGGGCAGCCCCGCGGCCTTCAGGTCGCGCTGGATGTCTCTCAGGGTCAGGTCCAGCCCGACCGTCACCGCATCGATATGGCTAAGGGCATGCTCGGTCGATATTTGCCGCCCGCCGACGCCGATCCGGAGAACGATCTCGACTTCGTGGTGCAGTTCCGTGCCATGCCCGGGAAAACGGATTCTCGTCCCCGGCGGCACGAGGCTGCTGGCCGGCTTCATGAACACGACCGGTGCGGCCGGCGCCTCGCTGTGCATTTCCCGCGCATGGGCCGCGTAGTTCTTGGCCAGGCAAAACACCCGGCCGGCCGGCCGGGTCATGTTCGCGTCCTCATGGGTTCGGCCTCTCCTCGAGCCGGCGGCGGGCCGCCGCGACGATGTCGTCCTCCGATAGCAGCACCAGGTTGGCTGCGTCCGCGAGGGGAATGTAGCTGTCCGCGCCCGTTACCCGGGCTTTCGGGAGATCCGCACCCGCCTCCTCGTCCAGCAGGGTGAACAGTTCCTCGGCGATACCGCCCGTGCGCCGCCCTTCGTCCACGATCAGGACCCGGCCGGCGGCGCGCGCCGCCTCCACGATACGGCGCCGGTTCAGGGGCTTGAGCCAGCGCAGGTCGAAAACGGCTGCCTCGGCGCCGGTCGCGTCGGTCAGTCGCCGGGCGGCGCGCAGGCTCATCGGTACCCCGTTTCCGAAGGTGATGATCAGGAGTTCGGCGGCGGTCGGTCCGTAATGCCTCGGCTCGCCCAACGGCACATGCTCTCCCGGCGCCGGATACGGAAACACCCAGCCGCCGTCTTTAGGTTCGTGGAGGTCCTTGGCCATGTACAGGGCGATGGGCTCCATGAACGCCACGACCTTGCCCTCGACCCGCGCCAGGGCCGCACAGGTGCGCAGCATGCCGGCGGCGTCGTCGCCCCGGGACGGGCAGGCAATCACGAGGCCGGGGATATCCCGCAGCGCACTGAAGGAGTTGTCGTTGTGGAAGTGACCGCCGAAGCCCTTCTGATAACCCAGCGAGGCAATGCGCATGACCATGGGGCTGTCGAACTGCCCATTGGAAAAGAACTGCAGCGAAGCGGCCTCGCCGCGAATCTGGTCACAGGCGTTGTGGAAATAGGCCAGGTACTGGATCTCCGGGAACGGCAACAGCCCCATGGCTCCATGGCCCTGGGCCATGCCGAGAATCGTGGTCTCGTCCAGCAGCGTATTGAAGACCCGGTTGCCGCGGAAACTCGCGGCGAGGCCCGCCGTGACGGTGTAGACGCCGCCTTTCTGGGCGACGTCTTCGCCGAAGATCGTCATTTCCGGATACTTGATCATCAGGTCCTTCAGGGCCCGGTTGATCTGCAGCGAAAGGTGCCGGGGAGGCGCCGACTCCGGCAGCCGGTTCTCGCCGCCGAAGGCGGCAATCCGGGCAGTCTCGTCCACGCACCGGGCCGCCTCGGCATCGACTGCCCGCGGGTCCCGGATACCGAGCGGCCGGGTCACCGCTTCCAGGGTCGTGAGCTTGGGGCGGGCGGCGGCCCGGACGGCGGCGGCCCGCACGCGTTCGCCGGTCTGCGTATACAGGCTTCGAATGGCCGCAGCATCCAGCAGCCCGGTGGCGAGGACCGTTCGAGCCGTGTGGAGCAGCGGGTCCAGCGCCTCGCTGGCCTCCACTTCCGATACGCTCAGGTAGTCGGTTTCGATGTCCGTTCCGGCATGCCCGAGCAGCCGCCGGACCCTGAGATGGAGAAACGTCGGCCGGCGCGAGGCCCGGCAGTGTTCGACCGCCCGGCGGGTCACGTCATGGCATTCCACCGGATCGATGCCGCTGCCGGCGAAATAGTCCAGCCCCGGACGCTGCGAAAAGCTCGCCTCGATCCATCCCGCCGGCGTGCGGACTGAGATGCCCAGGCCGTTGTCTTCGCAGACGAACAGCACGGGAGCGGGCAGACGCTGAAAGGCGGTCCACTGGGCGGCGTTGAACGCGCCGGTTGCGGCTGAATGATTCGCCGACGCATCGCCGAAGCTGCACACCACGATGGCGTCCGCGGGCACCGGCGGGGCAATGCCCATGCGCTGCGCCTGCTCCAGGGCAATGGCAGCACCCAGGGCCTTGGGCAGATGGCTGGCGATCGTGGAGGTCTGCGGCAGAACCCACTGGGACCGGCTTCCCCAGACCTTGTGACGGCCGCCGGAGGCGGGGTCCTCGGCGCTGGCCGCGAGCGACAGGGCGGTGTCGTAAACCGGGTCGCGGCCGGGGTCCTTGGCCCCCCGCGCCATCATGAAGGCGCCGCTTCGATAGTGGAGAAAGGCCGGGTCATCGGCGCGGGACAGCATGCCCAGGGCGGCGTTGCCCTCATGTCCGGAGCTGCCGATGGTGTAAAAGCCCTCGTTTCGGGCCCGCATCTCCCGAGCCACGAGGTCCACCTGGCGGGACTGGATCTGGTAGCGGAGCAAGTCGAGCAGGTCGCGCCCGGTCAGCGAGCTGCCCACGCGCACCGGCGCATCGGGATGCGCGGATGCCGGCGGCGGCGCGGTCCAGGTGTCGAGGAAATCCAGGAAATTGCGGTCAACGATTTCCGCGCGATTGATTCCGCGGGCGCCGGGTTTGGCCAGTCCGGCTTCAGAAGGCGCTGACACCGGTCAGTTCCTTGCCGATGACGAGTTCGTGGACAGTCTGGGTGCCTTCGTAGGTCACCACGCTTTCAAGGTTGAGCATGTGCCGGATCGGGCAGTACTCGGCACTGATACCGGCTCCGCCGAGTATGTCCCGGGCGTCCCGTGCGATATCCAGCGCCATGCGCACGTTGTTCCATTTCGCCATCGAAATCTGGGTCGGTGAAACCTCGCCATCGTCTTTCAGCCGGCCCAGCCGCAGCGACAAGAGCTGTGCAAGCGTGATCCGGCGGCTCATGTCCGCCAGGCGCCGCTGCACCGTCTGGGTATGGGTCATGGGGCGGCCGAACAATTCCCGGTCGCCGGCGTAATCCATCGCCTCGGCCAGACAGGCCTGGGCGGCGCCGATCGCACCCCAGGTAATGCCGTAGCGGGCCTGGGACAGACAGGACAAGGGTCCCTTCAGACCCCTCACCCCGGGAAGAACATGGGCGGCGGGCACGCGCACGTTGTCGAAAAACAGCGAAGAGGTCACGGACGCCCGCAGCGAGAACTTGCGTTTGATTTCCGGGGCATCGAATCCGGGCGAGTCGGTTTCGACCAGGAACCCCAGAATCCCTTCGTCGGTCTTCGCCCAGACCAGGGCGACGTCCGCGATCGAGCCGTTGGTGATCCACATCTTCGCACCGTTGAGGATCCAGTCATCGCCATCCCGGCGGGCATGGGTCTTCATATTGGCCGGATCGGAACCGCCGTGCGGTTCGGTCAGGCCGAAACAGCCGATTGCCTCGCCGCGGGCCATGTCTGGCAGCCAGCGCTCCTTTTGCTCGTCCGAGCCGAAGGCATGGATCGGATACATGCAAAGGCTGGACTGCACCGAGACGAAGCTGCGGATGCCGGAATCGCCACGCTCGAGTTCCTGGCAGATCAGGCCGTAGCTGACGCCGTTGAGCCCGGCGCACCCGTAGCCGTCAATCGACGAGCCGAACAGGCCGAGCTCGGCAATCTCCGGTACGAGGTCCGCCGGAAAGCGGTGTTCTTCGAAACACTCGCGGATGATGGGCAGCACGCGCTCGTCGGTAAATCGCGCAACGGTGTCCTGGACCATCTGCTCTTCTTCCGAGAGCTGGCCGCGGACGTCGAACAGGTCCAGGGGATTGAGCTGGGACACAGGGATCTCCGGTTGGCGCCTTCCGCCGTCGGTGCCGGCCGGAAATCGGCGGCGAGGCGGTTGGCGAAGCAGCCCGGAATGATACCGGATTGGCGGGTTTGCAGCAGCGCCGAACGCACGCCTTCGGGAATGGGCCGCCGATGTCCTATAGTGCGGCGCCGGCTGGCGGATCGAATGCGGCTCGCTGGTCGAAGTCGCGAGTGGACCGTGGTGCCATCCGGACCGAGCCGAGGAGAAATATCACCGCATGCGCGTTTCCTTTCATCCCGACTATTTCGTCGCCCTGCCGGACGGCCACCCGTTTCCGATGGCCAAGTTCCCGGCCCTCCACGAGATTCTCCTTGCCGAGAGCGTCATTGATCCCGTGGACGTCATCCGGCCCCGGGAGGCGCCGCTGGACCTGCTGCGGCTCGTGCACACCGAGGACTATCTCTGGAAGCTGGCCACGGGCAACCTCACCAACGCGGAAGAACGGCGTATCGGCATTCCCTGGAGTGAGCGACTCTGGCGGCGCTCGAAGCTGGCGGTCAACGGTACCCTGAACGCGGCCTTCATGGCCCTGGAAGATGGCCTTGCGGGCAATCTCGCCGGCGGCACGCACCACGCCTATCCGGATCATGGCCAGGGCTACTGTGTGCTGAACGACGTGGCGATCGCTATCCGCGAGCTGCAGCGCGGCAACCGCATCCGGCGTGCCCTGGTAATCGACCTGGACGTGCACCAGGGAAACGGGACGGCGGAGATTTTTTCGGACGATGCCGACGTCTACACCTTCTCCATGCACGGCGAGAAGAACTTCCCGGCCCGCAAGGCAGTCAGCGATCGCGACGTCGGCCTGCCCTGCGGCACGGGGGATGCGAACTATCTCCGTATCCTCGCCGGCGAGCTCCCCGGTGTGCTGGCGGCGGCCCAGGCCGACATCGTTTTCTATCTGGCCGGCGTGGATCCGGCCGGCGGCGACCGCTATGGGCGCATGCTGCTGTCTCCCGAGGGGCTGGCTGCGAGGGATCGGCTGGTGATCGAAGCGGTGCGAACGAGCGGCAAGCCGCTCGTGCTGCTGTTGTCCGGCGGTTACGCGGCCACACCGCGGAAGACGGCGGAGCTGCATGCCATCGCCTATCGTGTAGCGGTGGACGTCTATGAAGCCCGCTCTAAGCGGACGGGAGAGCAATGACGTGAAAATTCCTGAGATTCTGCTGATCGAGTCAGCCCACAGGCCCGGGAGCCTGGCAAAGATTCTGGCGGAGATCGGTGAGGCCGGGCTTGTCGTTGAGCATCTCAACTCCGTGCGCCGGGACCAGGACAAGACGGTCTGGGAAATTACTCTGGAAATGGACGCGGAGGCGGACCGCAGCCTGTTCAAACGAATCGATGGCTTGCCGAATGCCCGGCTTCTCGGCAGGTCGGACCGGGTGTTCAACCGCCACAAGGGGGGCAAGGTGCGCACCCAGAGCACCGTGCCCATCAACAGCCAGCAAATGCTTAAGGACATCTACACTCCGGGCGTGGCCCGCGTGTGCCTCGCCATCCAGAAAGATCCGTCGCTGGCCCGCGACTACACGGCCATTCACAACACGGTGGCCATCGTCACCAACGGCACCGCGATCCTGGGGCTGGGCGATATCGGCGCGGTAGCGGGCATGCCGGTCATGGAGGGCAAGGCAGCCCTGATGGCCAGCCTGGCCGGCCTCAACGCCGTGCCGATCCTTACCGAGCTCCGGGACCCCGAACGGCTCGTAGAGACGATTGCCGCGATCGCGCCGTCCTTTGGCGCCATTCAGCTCGAGGACATCGCCGCGCCGGAATGCTTCGTCATCGAGAACGCGCTGCGGGCGCGGGTCGGAATACCGGTCCTTCATGACGATCAGCACGGAACGGCCGTGGTCGCCCTGGCCGCGGTCAGGAACGCCGGCCGGATGGCGGATCAGCGCCTGTCCCAGAGTGTCGTGGGGCAAATCGGACTGGGGGCCGCCGGTATCGGGATTTCCCGTCTCCTGCTCGCCAGGGGCGTGGAA
>JARFQW010000004.1 GCA_029287575.1 Gammaproteobacteria bacterium
GCCGTTCTGCTGCATATGGGCTGCGGAATCGTCGCCCGTATGGCAGGCGTAGCAGGCCGCGGTCGTTGGCGTGATGGCCTCGTCGTCTGCCGAGACAGCCCGGTCGGCACCCGTGCCGACAGTGATGGCCCGAGCCGTCGACCGTGCACCGTAGTAGCTGTCATCAATGTGGCAGGCGTTGCAGTTGGCCAGCTCACCCGGGTACGTGACTTCAGTGAAGTCGTTGGGACCACCCGACACGCCCACACCCGGCACAAAGGCGAAACCGTACAGCACGATGTTCGAGCGATGCAGTGCGTGCAGCATGTAGCCCATGGCCACCGACTGTTCGCCCCGACCGTCCGTTGGATCCGGATTGTTCCAGTCGACACCAGCGAGCTGGCGACGGCGGACGTCCGTGGCATCGGCGGTATGGCAGATGATGCACTGCTGGGCATTGTTGTTGCGGTTGTTGCCGTGGAATGCCAGGTACTCGTGGCAGTTGTTGCAGCTCTCCTGATCGACGAGTTCCGGCCGGCCCTCGCCCCGGAACGGGCCGTTGGGGTCGGTCGGGAACACGATGCTGACCGGCGCCGCCTCGACGGGTTCGTCTTCACCCTCGACCGCGACCACAGGATGGCCTTCCAGGCCGACAACCACGTTTCCGGTGATGTCCGCCGGAATCGCGACCGGCGAGGTGATGTCGTAGGAGCCGTTACTCTGCGGCACGGCGTTGGCTTTCAGGTCCGCCAGGCCGATACCCACCGGCTGTCCCGGCGGGCCGCTGCCGTCGCCGGTGCTGCCGGAGCCTTCGTTGTAGTAGTCATCCGTATCCCAGGCGATGTCTACCGTCAGGCTGGCGCCGTCGCCGAACTCCGGATCGTTGACGATATCGTAGGGGATGCCTTCAGGGTCCGAGACCCGGAAGCGCACGACCGGGGTCTGGCCGGGCGCCGATCCGTCAACCCGCAGGATCTCGTACGTAAACAGCTCACCGAGATCACGCTCGAGGCGCTCGGACTTGACGTGCACTTCGAGGTTGTCGACAAAGCCGTTGGTTCCATGACAGTTCACGCAGCCGCCGGACGGCACCTCGACGCCTGTCGGTCCGTTCTCGCCCACATGGACGTAGCTGTACGTCGACAGCCCGGTCGTCGCGTCGGGCTCGCTGGCGTTCAGGCCGCTGGCATGGCATCCGCCACAGGCTTCCGCGGTTGCGGTCGTGAGCCAGACGTCGCCGTCCGGGGTGTCCTCGCCCGCTTCGTGACAGTTCTCGCAGTACAGGGTTGCCTGCGGATAGGTCACTTCGGAGAAGTCGTTCAGCGAGTCCCGGAAGCCATAGACGATGTAGCTGTACTCGCCCTCGGTGGTTTCCTGGGCCGCGCGGACGCTGGACGCATGAATCGAGTGCGTCATGTAGGCCAGGTCGACCAGTTCGCCGCCGTTCTGGTCCCGGGTATACGGATTGTGACAGGTCTGGCAGTACGGCGTGGTCTGACGATGATTGCCATGAATGGCCAGCTTCTCGTGGCAGCTGTTGCAGTCCGCCGTGGCCGCGATGGCCTTGGTCATATCGGCCGGAGCGCCCGTCGAGGGAATGATATGAACCACCGGGTTCGGCGGGTCGAGGTCGACCCCATCGCTGTTCTCGACGCGAATCTCCAGGCCAATGGCATGGGTCAGGTCGGGTTCCCACTCGACCGGAACTGCTACGGCACCCTCAATGGCTTCGCCGGTGGTGGGATCATTGGCAAAGGTATACGTATAGGAACCGTCGCCGTTGTCCACCAGCTCGCCACCTCTGTCATTCGCGGCATGTAGTGCCTTTTCGATGACGTTCGGCGCCCCGCCTTCCTCGATAGTATTGAAGTAGCTCTCGTAGTTCTCCGGGAAGCCCTCAGCCGCCGGATTGAGCTTGGAAATCATCGCGCGGACTTCGCCGGCCTCGCCAAGGCCGACCACCGGCATGCCGCCAGCGGTCTTCAGGGTGAAGTCCACAACCGGTGGGCTCTCGATGGTGACGCCCGTGATCTCGGCCTCGAACCCGGACACCTGATCCAGCACGGCCGGATTGCTGATGTCGGCACCACCGGCATCCGCAATCGGCGCGCGGCAGTCGAACACGTCAACGACGCCGTCGCCGTTGGTGTCTTCGTCGGGCAGATCGCCAATACCGTTATTGTTCAGATCCCAGCAGGCCTGACCGACATCACCAGTCGGACCGGGATCCCCGTCCTTGCCGTCATCGCCGTCATCGCCGTCGCAACCACTCAGTGCGAGCGCGGCGACGCTGATCGCAATAACGAAGAAATTCTTCGTGCGTTCAAAAAAGGCCGACCTCATGACCATCTCCCCCGTGACCCTAAGCCACAAATGTTCACATCAGACTCATTCCCGCGGCTTGGCGGCCCCCCGCCAGCTCCGATGGCCCGCGTATAATGCAGGCCCGGAGCGCCCCGCGGGGCTATTTGAGCGTAATCAGGGGGTTCCGGCCATTAGTGGTTCTACCTAGGCAGCGATCCGGGGAGGTGGATCACACGCCCACCGGGTGATTTTCCGCATGACACCCGTGCGGCATAGTTGCAAGCAGCCCGTGCGGTGTACTAGCCTCGAAACCTGTCGATTCCCGCGACCCTTCGCGCTATCAAATCCTGGAGAAACCGCCCATGAAGAAGCTCAGCCTGACCGCGCTGGCAGCACCTCTCGCCCTCTGGACTCTGCCCGGGGCCGCCGCGGACGTTGACGCCGGCAAGGCCTTCGCCGAGGAACACTGCGGCGAGTGTCATTACGCCGAGGACTGGGAAGGCGAAAGCGCCGACGATATCGCCGCTCTGCTCAAAGGGGTCAAGACCGGCGACCTCAAGCACAAAAGCGGCGAGCCCAAGGAAATGACCGACACCGATATTGCCAACGTCGCGGCGTACTGGGCCACGGGCGGCGAATAGCCGGGCCGATCGCTGCGGCCCCGGAAAGCTCAAGGGCTTTCCGGCTCCTCCGGCAAACCAAAAAGAGGCCGATGAGGGCCTCTTTTTGGTGTCCGGTCTGCTCATGGCAACAACCGCAGAGCGATTTCCCGGGTGCTCGACCTGGTCGACGTACATCCGGCACTCCCGGGCCGGTCGCGCCTCGAAATAATCCGGCGAACCGGACTCAATCCTTCTCGTCGGGATCCACCATCCGTCGCAGACTGTCCCGGAAGATCTGACCAAACCCCGGGTGACGCAGACCGAAATGCACGCCCGCCTGCAGGTAGCCGAGTTTGCTGCCGCAGTCGAAGCGCATGCCCTCGAACTCGTAGCCGTAGACCGGCTCTTCTTCCATCAGGCTGGCAATTGCGTCGGTGAGCTGGATCTCTCCGCCGGTACCCGCCCCGGTCCGCTCGAGGTGATCGAAAATCCGCGGGGTCAGAATATAGCGGCCCACCACCGCGTAATTGGAGGGCGCATCCTCGGGCCGCGGTTTTTCCACGATGCCCTTGAGGCGCGAGAGCCGGTCACTGCCGGTTTCTCCGTCGATAATGCCGTACTGGTCGGTGTGCTCCGCCGGCACCGGCTCGACCCCGAGAATGCTGGCTTTCTGTGCCTCGAACACGTCCCGCATCTGAGCCAAGGCCGGCAATTCGGCATCGATCAGGTCATCGGCAAGATGCACGAAAAAGGGCGCGTCACCGACAACCGGCCGCGCGCACAGGACCGCATGACCCAGACCAAGGGGCTCCCCCTGACGAACGTAGATGCACGATACGTCTTCCGGAACGATGTTCCGGATAATGCCCAGCAGTTCGTCCTTGTTCTTCTCGTCGAGTAGCTGTTCCAGCTCTGGATCGATATCGAAATGATCCTCGATGGCCCGCTTGTGACGGCCGGTAATGAAGACCAGGTTGGTCGCCCCGGCGGCTATGGCCTCTTCCACCGCATACTGTATGAGCGGCTTGTCGACGATCGGAAGCATCTCCTTCGGATTCGCCTTTGTCGCTGGCAGGAAGCGGGTTCCCTTCCCGGCGACGGGGAAAACAGCGTACTGAATCGGCGCGGCCACAAAGCAACTCCACCATCAAAAGGGCCCGTATGCTGGCACAGGGAGCTTACGGGCAGCAAGCGACTGATTCGCGGTTTTGTCGATGCCGTGCAGGGAAGAAAGCCCGGGGACGGGGCCCGCCCCCGGGTGGCGCCTACTGCCCGCCGCCAACCGCCTCCAGACGGATATTTTCCCTGTTCTTTTCCAGCACGGACGGGCCTACGCCCTTGACCTCGAGCAGGGCCTCGGGAGTGACGAAGGGGCCGTTGGTATCTCGCCAGGCAACAATGGCCTCGGCCCGGGCCAGGCCCACGCCGTCGAGTTCGCGCGCCAGGGTCTCTGCATCGGCGCTGTTGATATCGACCGGCCCCGCCAGACCCAGCACAGGCAGAAGCGAAACGGCAACGGACGGCATCCAGATCCTGATTCCCATGAAATTCCTCCTTGAAATGAACTGACAGACGGCCGGCTTCCCGGCCGCAGGCATACAGTGCCGGTCGCCTGCCCCTGCGGGCAGAGGGTAAAAATGGCCGGAATCTCGGGAAACTAGGCCCTGGCGCCTTTGGGTCCCGCGGGCTGGACTTCGATGCGAAACAGGAACAACGGCCGGGTCGTGTCCCAGGATTTGCAGCTGGGGCACTGCCAGTAGAGCTGGCTGCCCGAGAAGCCGCACTGGGTACAGCGATAGCGCGGCCCGGCCTTGGCCAGTCGGCGCAGTGCGGTCACGATGCGCTCGACCGCATCCTCCGGCGGTTCCTCACCGGCGGCACGAACGCGGAGGATCTCGAACAGGTCGGTCAGTGTCTCGTCGTTCTCGACGAACTGCTGGACACAATGCTGGCTCACCGGATCCTCGTATCCCGGCTCGGAAATCGCGGTGTGAGCGATACCCGCGGCCAGTGAGGGCTGCTTGGCGAGCAGTTCCTCGAGCAACGCCGGATAACGGTCCTCCTGACCGGCATCCCGAAGGGTTGCCAGCAGGTGGGGCAGCGCCTCCCCGGCAAAGCCCGGGTCCGAGAGCAAGAGGTTCCGATACAGACGAACGGCGAGGCGATGATCGCCCTGCCGGGCGGCTATTCGGGCCCGCGTAAGCCGGCCCCGAGGCGAATCCCGATCGGCATGCCGGGCGCGCTGCAGCAGCTCTCTGGCCTTGTCCAGATCTCCCGCCGCCTCGGCCTGCTCGGCCAGCTCGCAGTAGTAATGCGCGACGACCGATTCGTCGTCACGACGGCTGATCGACGCAAGCCGGTTCTGCGCGGCGACGGCCTGCTGCCACTCCCGCTCCTGCTCGTAAATGCGGATCAGCATGCGCAGCGCCGCCTCGCCGCGGGTCGGCGACCCGGAGACTTCCTCGAACAGGTTTTCAGCGCGATCAAGCAGCCCGGCCTTCAGATAGTCCTCGGCCAGCCCGTAAAGGGCCCGATCCCGATGGCCCCGGGACAAGCCGGGCCGGGCCAGGAGGTTCTGATGGATCTGAATAGCCCGCTGAACCTCGCCTCGCCGGCGGAAGATGTGGCCGAGGGCAAACTGGACATCGATGTCCTCCTCCTCCTCCGACCCGGCCATGCTGGCGAATACCTCCGCGGCCTTGTCGGGCTGCTCGTCCAGCAGGAAATTCAGCCCCTCGAAATAGCGCCGGGCGTAGCGCCTTTCCGCCCGCTCTTCCACGCGGCCTGACTGCGTATAGCGGGCGACCGCCCAGCCGATACCGGCCGCGATGACGAACAGGAGACCGAGAAAAAGGGTGTTATCCGTTGCCATCCGGCACGGGTAAGGGTGCTGCCTGCTGAACGGCGGACTGGCGGGCCTTGTCCAGTTCGGCCTGGGTAAGATCCAGGCTCTTCTGGAGCTTCCGGTTCTGACGGGACTTCTTGAAACTCCACACCGAGCCGGTGCCGATCCCGAACAGCCACCCGACCAGCAAGGCACCGATGCAGACAAAAGACAGCGGTGCGGTGAAAGCCGCAAAGCCGAGATCCAGAGTCACTGCTTCCGGATTGAGCCAACCGAAAAGGGCCGCGAGCAGAGCCACGGCCACCAGGAGAACGATCAACAGGACTCGTCGAAACATCACCCGCCCCCGAGGGAGCTGAGGCCCCCCTTGTCACGCGCAGATTGCCCCAAGCGCCGTTCGCTTGGCAACCGGGCTGGAGGGGATCAGCTCTTGATAGGGAAGTGGCGCCCCGAATTCACCCGCTCGCGCAGGTCCTTGCCGGGCTTGAAATGGGGTACATGCTTGCCGGCCAGGGCCACGGCTTCCCCGGTCTTGGGGTTGCGGCCCAGCCTGGGCGGGCGAAAGTGCAGCGAGAAACTGCCGAATCCGCGAACTTCGATACGCTCGCCGTCCGCCAGGTTGGTACTCATCACTTCCAGCAGATGCTTGACGGCGAGTTCCACGTCCTTGGTCGGCAGGTGCCGCTGTTTCCGGGCGATGATGTCAATGAGCTCGGATTTCGTCATGGTTGGCTCCTGCCCCTCCCCAGTAGCTTTGCGTTCCGCGAGACGCCCTGACCATAGTCCCTGCCGTCAGTATCGGTCAAAAACGGCGGGGGCCGCCAGTCGCGGCCCCCGCCTCGGTTGCTTCAGGCGTCGTCCTGCTCGGACATCTGCTGCTTGAGCAGATCGCCGAGGCTGGTGCCGGTCGAAGATTCGGTCCGGTAGGCCTGCATGGCCTCGGCCTCTTCGTAGGCTTCCTTCGCCTTGATGGAAAGGCTGATCGCACGATTCTTCCGGTCAACACCGGTGAACCTCGCCTCGATCTCGTCTCCGACCTTCAGCACGGCGCGCGCATCCTCGACCCGGTCACGAGCCAGTTCGGAGGCCCGCAGGTAGCCCTCGATACCGCCGAGGTCCACCACCGCACCCTTGGCGTCCACCTCGGACACGGTGCCCTTGACGATGCTGCCCTTGGGATGCTCGGCGAGAAACCCGGACAGGGGATCTCGGTCGAGCTGCTTGATGCCCAGCGAGATGCGCTCGCGCTCGGGATCGATCGAAAGCACGACGGCCTCCAACTCCTCCCCCTTCCGATAGTTGCGCACCAGGTCTTCACCGGGAACATCCCAGGAAAGGTCCGACAGATGCACGAGGCCGTCGATACCGCCGTCCAGGCCGATAAAGATGCCGAAGTCGGTGATCGACTTGATCTGACCCGAGACCTTGTCGCCCCGGTTGAACGTCGTCGCGAACTCGGCCCACGGATTTGCCTGGCACTGCTTGATACCGAGGGAGACACGCCGGCGCTCCTCGTCGATATCCAGCACCATCACCTCGACCTCGTCGCCGACCTGGACCACCTTGGAGGGCGCAACGTTCTTGTTGGTCCAGTCCATCTCGGACACGTGGACCAGACCCTCGACGCCCTCCTCGATCTCGACGAACGCGCCATAGTCGGCGAGGTTGGTCACCGTCCCGAACAGGCGGGTACCCGGCGGATAGCGACGGGCAATGGCCTGCCACGGATCTTCCCCGAGCTGCTTCATTCCCAGCGAGACGCGCTGGCGCTCGCGGTCGAACTTCAGCACCTTGACCTGGATTTCATCGCCGACATTGACCACCTCGGACGGGTGCTTGACCCGCTTCCAGGCCATGTCGGTGATGTGCAAAAGGCCGTCGATGCCGCCCAGATCCACGAACGCGCCGTAGTCGGTGAGGTTCTTGACGATGCCCTTGAGGGTCACGCCTTCCTGCAGCTGCTCCAGCAGCTCCTCGCGTTCGGCGCTGAACTCTTCCTCGACCACGGCACGGCGGGAGACCACAACGTTGTTCCGCTTCTCGTCGAGCTTGATCACCTTGAACTCGAGGACCTTGCCCTCGAGGTAGGACGGATCCCTGACGGGACGCACGTCTACAAGGCTGCCGGGCAGGAACGCCCGGACCAGATCCACGTCCACGGTGAAACCACCCTTGACGCGGCCGGTGATGATTCCGTTGACCACCTCTCCCTTTTCGAAGGACTCTTCCAGACGCTTCCAGGTCCGCGCTCGCTTGGCTTTTTCCCGGGACAGCCGGGTCTCGCCAAAGCCATCCTCGACCGCGTCCAGGGCGACCTCGACCTCGTCGCCGACGTGAACTTCGATCTCGCCGCTCTCGTTGCGGAACTGCTCAGCGGGAATAACTGCTTCGGACTTGAGGCCGGCATTTACGATAACGACGTCGCTGTTTACCTCGACGACACTGCCGGTCAGGATCGACCCGGGCTTGATTTGCCGGCTGGCAAGGCTCTCTTCGAAAAGTTGTTCAAAACTCTCAGACATGTGATTGAAAATCCAGGCTCAAATGAGCCAATTGAGCCGCTTCCGAGTCCATTCGAATGCGGGTTTTTCTACGACAAAGCCCCCGCGTCCTGCGAGGGCTGCTCTTTTATTCGGGAAACACCAGTGACGGCGCGGCCCGGACGATCGCCATGACTCGTTCCACGACTTCGGGAATCTCGAGCCCCGTGGTATCGACCACCACGGCATCCTCGGCGGGCTTCAATGGAGCGACCGACCGTTGCTGGTCCCGCCGGTCCCTCTCGGCCACCTCCGAGAAAAGGCGCGAAAGACTAACATCAATTCCTTTCTCCATCAACTGCTTATGCCGACGTCGCGCGCGTTCCTCCGCGCTGGCAGTGAGGAAGATTTTGACCTCCGCATCGGGGAACACTACCGTGCCCATGTCACGGCCATCCGCAACAAGACCCGGCGGCTGCCGATAGGCCCGCTGGCGGTTCAGCAGCGCTTCACGCACCGCGGAAATCGTGGCAACCCGGGAGGCCTCGTTGCCGCAGCTCTCGGTGCGGATTTCCCGGCTCACGTCGTCGCCCCCGAGGACGATTCGCTCGCCACCGTCCGCCGCAACCGAAAAGGTCGCGTCCAGGTCCCGGGCGAGCCCCGCGAGGCCGCTCTCGTCATCCAGGGCCATGCCGGATCGCGCGGCCGAGAGCGCGACGAGCCGATACAGGGCACCGCTGTCGAGCAGGCGCCATCCAAGCCGCTCCGCGGTCAGGCGCGAAATCGTGCCCTTCCCGCTCCCGCTGGGCCCGTCCATCGCCAGCACCGGGGCCATTTCACGTGAAGCACCGGCGTCGGTCGTCATGGCTGTTCTCCTGGCGGCACGTCGGTCTCCTGCAGGCCCAGGCCATGGCGCCGTGCCACGGCCGCAAAGCCGGGGAACGACGTTTCCACGTGGCGAACGTCGCTGATGGTGACCGGCCCATCCGCTCGCGCGCCGGCAACAGCGAAGGCCATCGCCACGCGATGGTCCCCGCCGCTGTCGATCCGGCCGCCGCGCAGACCGCCGCCATCGATTTCAATTCCGTCGTCAAGCAGCCGGACCGAAGCGCCAAGGGCCCTGAGGCCGGTGGCCATCTGGGCGAGGCGATCCGACTCCTTGACCCTCAACTCGGCGGCGCCGGTCACCCGGGTCCGACCCCGCGCCAGGGCGGCGGCCACAAACAGTACAGGAAACTCGTCGATGGCCAGCGGCACGATCTCGGGAGGCACGTCGACACCCGCCAGCGGCCCGGGATAGACCCGGATGTCGGCCACCGGCTCGCTGCCGAAGCTCCGCGGGTTGCGTAGTTCGATTCGGGCTCCCATGGCTTCCAGAACTGTCAGCACGCCAATGCGCGTGGGATTCACACCGACATCGGGCAGATCCACGGGCCCGGTTCCCGCAATCAGCGCCGCAACAATAAAGAAGGCGGCGGAAGACAGGTCCGCGGGAACCCGGATGGGTACCGCCTCAAGGCTTGCCGGGCCGTCGAGCTCGGCCCCCCAGTCCCCAAAACGGATCGGGCAGCCCATCGCCGCCAGCATCCGCTCCGTGTGGTCGCGCGAGGGCGCCGGCTGGTTGACCCGGGTGAGGCCCTCGGCACCGAGACCGGCCAGCAGCACGGCGGACTTTACCTGGGCACTGGCTACCGGCTGGGTGAACTCGATGCCCGTCAGCGCCTGTCCCGCACGGATTTCGACGGGCGGGCACCCGTCACGGGTCGCGACGTCAGCCCCCATGTTCCTCAGCGGTTCGGCCACGCGCTCCATCGGACGCCGGCGGATGGATTCATCGCCATCCAGAGTGGCCCCGAGCCGCTGGCCCGCCAGCAGCCCGCACAGCAACCTAAGACCCGTGCCCGAGTTGCCGAGGTCGAGTACCCCACCGGACGACGCAAGCGAGGCCGGCGGGATCACGGTCAGTGTGTTCTCCGGGCCGGTCTCGAAGCGGACTCCCAGAGCCGTCATCGCCCGCCGCGTTGCCCGGCAGTCGGCACCATCGAGCCAGCCGGTCACCGTCACCGGCCCGTCGGCGAGCCCGCCCAGCATCAGGGCCCGGTGCGAAATGGACTTGTCGCCCGGGACCCGGATGGTGCCGGCGATGGCTTCGCCAGGCGAAACAACGAATCCCGAGGTCATGCGCCCGAGAGAATCGGATCGAGGGCCTCGATGAGCCGGCCGGTTTCCTCTGGCGTCCCCACGGACATGCGAAGATGGTTGGGCAGCCCATAGTTGGCAACCGGACGAACGATCACCCCCGCCCGAAGCAGGGCCTCGAAAATGGGCTCCGCCGGCCGCCCCATATCCACCAGTACGAAGTTGCAGGCCGAGGGAATCACTGTCAGGCCCCACCCGGCGCAGGCAGCTGTCAGCCGTTCGCGCTGCCCGGAGTTCATGGCCACCGAGCGGGCCAGGTGCGCCTCGTCGTCGAGCGCCGCCAGAGCAGCCACCTGGCCCAGGGTGCCGACATTGAACGGCTGCCGGACACGGTTGAGCAGATCCGCCACATCGGGGTGGGACACCGCGTAACCCACTCGCAGTCCGGCCAGGCCAAACGCCTTGGAAAAGGTCCGGGTGACGACCAGGTTCGGATACCGGTCGAGCCAGCTGACGGTGTCCGGATAAGCCGGATCGTCCAGATACTCGGCGTAGGCCTCGTCGACGATCACGAGAGCGTTGTCGGGTACCGAGGATACGAAGGACTCCAGTCGCTCGGCGGCAATCCAGGTACCGGTGGGATTATTGGGGTTGGCGATGAACACCAGCCGGGTCCGGTCATCCAGCAGCCCGACCATGGCATCCAGGTCATGACCGTAAGCCCCGGGCAGATCCGGCGCGATGGCCGGCGCAATGCGGCTCTCGGCGCCGGCCGCCTGGGTGGCGATGGGATAGACCGCGAAGGCGTATTGGGAGAACACAGCCGCCAGATCCGGCCGAAGAAACGCTTCGGCGAGAAGCACCAGGACGTCGTTCGACCCGTTTCCGAGCGTGATGCATTCCGGGCCCACGCCATGGCGTCGGGCAAGTCGCGCCTTGAGATCAAAACCGTTCGCGTCCGGGTAAAGCCCCAAGTCCCCGAGGGCGGCGGTGATCGCCTCCACGGCCTGAGGGCTCGGACCCAGCGGGTTTTCGTTCGAGGCCAGCTTGACGATGCCGGAGACCCCGTACTCCCGCTCCAGCTCGCTGATGGGCTTACCGGGCTGATAGGGCTTGAGTCCACGCACACCCGGCGTGGCCAGATCCAGAAAGTGTTTCAACATGACGTTCGCATTGCGCCGCGCCCATCGGGTCGTCGGCTGTTTCCGGGGACGGCGATTCTACAGGACCGCGCAAGGATAGGAGCCGAGCACACGGAAATACGCGGAGGCCACCTCGAGGTCTTTCAGGGCCGCGGCCACATTCGGGTCCTCGGCGTGGCCCTCGACGTCCACAAAGAAAACATAGTCCCATTTTGCCCGCCGCGAGGGCCGGGATTCGATGCGGGTCATGCTGACTCGGTGCTTTGCCAGCGGATAGAGCAACTCCTGCAAGGCCCCGGCCTGATGGCGCCCCGACATCAGCAACGATGTCTTGTCGTTGCCGCTGGAGGGAAAAATCTCCCGCCCCATGACCAGAAACCGGGTCGTGTTGTCCGGCTTGTCCTCGATGTTGGTCATGATCAGGTGCAGACCGTAGATCTCCGCGGCCGTATCGCCTGCGATGGCAGCGGCCCCCTCCTCGTCCCGGGCCCGGCGCGCGGCTTCGGCATTGCTGCTGACCGTGCGGCATTCCACGTCGCCGAGCTTCTGCTCGATCCATGCCCGGCATTGAGCCAGCGATTGCTGATGAGAATAGATCCGCCGAATTTCGTCGACCGACTGCATCCGGCCCATCAGATGCTGGCGGATGCGCAGCTCGACTTCACCGCAGATCTTCAGCGGCGATGAGGTCAGCATGTCCAGAGTATTGCTGACCACGCCCTCCGTGGAATTCTCCACGGGGACCACGCCGAAATCCGCAACCCCGGACTCCACCTCGTGAAAGACCTCATCGATCGTTGCCAGGGAGAGGGCGCGGACGGAGTGTCCGAAGTGCTTGAGAACGGCCGCCTGGGTAAAGGTGCCTTCAGGTCCGAGAAACGCGACTTTCAGGGGTTCCTGCTGAGCCAGGCAGGCGGACATGATCTCCCGGAAGAGACGGACCATCTCCTCGTCGCGCAACGGCCCAGCGTTACGGCGTACCACGCCGCGCAGCACCTGAGCTTCCCGCTCGGGACGATAGAACTCACGGGTGCCGGGCGGCTGCGCCCGCTTGGATCCGCCCTTGGTCTGCGCCAGCGCGGCCCGCTCGCTGATCAGCGCCTGGATCTGCTCGTCCAGCGCGTCGATGCGCGCCCGGATGTCATCGACTCCGGGCGGGCGCGATCCGTCGTCAGGCGTGTCGCCCATCAGACAACGCGAGCCGACAGCACGCCTTCGACAGCGCGGATCCGATCGACGACGGAATCCGGAATCGACCCCTCCACGTCGAGCAGCGTGTAGGCCAGTTCGCCCCGGGATTTGTTGAGCAGGTCGATGATATTCAGGCCGGCGCCAGCCAGTTCCGTGGAAATGTGACCGACGATGCCGGGCACGTTCGAGTTGGCGACGGCCAGCCGGCTGCCGCCTCCCCTGGGCATGACCGCCTCGGGGAAATTCACGGAATTCCTGACGTTCCCGTTCTCCAGGAAATCCCGGAGATGATTGACCACCATGACCGCGCAATTCTCCTCGGCCTCGTGGGTGGAGGCGCCCAGATGTGGCAGTGCGATCGTGCGGGGATGGGACTTCAGCGCCGGACTCGGAAAATCGTAGACGTACCGGCTGAGCTTGCCGGAGTCGAGCGCCTCGGCGATCGCCGCCTCATCGACGATGCCGCCGCGGGCAAAATTCAGCACCACGCCGCCGTCGTTCATGAGCCCGATCCTCGACCCCTTGACCAGACCCCGGGTGTGGTCATTGAGCGGCACATGCACCGTCACCATGTCGGCCTTGGCGAACAAATCATCGAGACTGAGCGCCTGGCGGACCCCCGAGGACAGCTGCCAGGCGCGCTCCACGGTCATCTTCGGATCGAAGCCGGCCACTTCCATGCCCAGGTTCAGCGCCGCATTGGCGACCTGGACGCCGATGGCGCCAAGGCCCACGACGCCGAGGGTGCGGCCCGGCAGCTCGAAGCCGACAAACTGTTTTTTTCCGGCCTCGACCGCCTTTTGCAGCGACTCGCCGTCGCCTTCGAGATGCCGCACGTAGTCCCAGGCCTCGCCCAGATTTCGCGCTGCCATCAACATGCCGGCGATGACTAACTCCTTGACTGCGTTGGCATTTGCTCCCGGCGCATTGAAGACCGGCACGCCCGCCTCGGACAGCCGGTCTATCGGAATGTTGTTGACGCCGGCGCCGGCCCGCGCCACGGCCTTGATGCTGGCCGGCAGATCCATTTCGTGCATGTTCTGGGAACGCACGAGCACAGCGTCCGGATGGCCGATTTCCGACGCCACTTCGTAGCTGTCCCGGGGCATGCGCTCGAGGCCCAGCGGCGAGATGTTGTTGAGGGTCAGGATCTTGAAGCCCATGGTGAGATGCTCCTTGAGCGGGTATTCCGTCTCCGGATTATGGCGCAAAATTCGCCCATGATGCGGCAATGCAGCAGGCCGGCTCCGCCGACAGCTCTCAGCCGTGCCGGCGCTCGAATTCCGCCATGAAGCTGATCAGGGTCTCGACATGCTCCAGCGGGATGGCGTTGTAGATGCTCGCGCGCATCCCGCCAACGGAACGATGCCCCTTCAGATTCTTGAGGCCGGCGGCCCCGGCGAGCTCCAGAAAACGCGAGTCCAGCGCCGGGTCGGCCAAGGTGAAGGGCACGTTCATCCAGGACCGGGCGGCGGGTTCCACCGGGTTGGCATAGAAAGCGGATTGATCAATTGCGCCGTACAGGCGCGCGGCCTTCTCGCGATTCTTCTCGCCCATCGCCTCGAGCCCACCCTGCTCGAGCAGCCACTCGAAGACGAGGCCGGCGATGTACCACGCATACGTAGGCGGCGTATTGGACATGGAGCCCGCATCGGCCTGTTTCGAATAGTCCAGCATGGCGGGCGTTGTCTCCCGTGCATGGCCGAGCAGGGACTCGTCCACGATCACGATGGTGAGACCGGCCGGCCCGATGTTCTTCTGGGCGCCGGCGTAGATCAGCCCGAAACGGGAGACGTCCAGCGGGCGCGACAGGATAGTGGAGGAGAAATCCGCCACCAGGGGAACGCCCGGCGAGTCGGGAATGTCATGAAACTCCACGCCGCCGATGGTCTCGTTAGGCGTGTAGTGCAGATAGGCCGCGTGTTCCCGCCGGGTCCACGAAGCGGGATCGGGAATTCCGGTGTAGTTCCCCTCTGCCCCGTCCGCGACCACCGCGGTATTGGCATAGCGGCGCGCTTCGGCCACCGCCTTCTTGCCCCAGCTCCCGGTCACCACGTAGTCCACCAGGGCATTCGGAGCCGCCAGATTCAGCGGAATGGCCGAGAACTGAAGCGTGGCGCCGCCCTGCAGGAACAACACCCGGTAGTTGTCCGGCACCCCGAGCAGCCGGCGCAGATCGTCCTCTGCCTTGCTCGCGATGGCCTTGAACTCAGGCCCCCGATGACTGACCTCCATGACCGACATGCCGCAGCCGTGCCAGTCGGTCATTTCGTCCCGCGCCCGTTCGAGAACCGGCACCGGCAAAGCTGCCGGGCCCGCGCTGAAGTTGATTACCCTGGCCATCGGTGGTGTTCCTGTGCCCTGTTGAATGCCTCAAGCGTCCGCCGGGTCGTCCCCGCCGGCGGCCACGTCGTTTGAATTGTCGGGATCCGGGGGCTCCGCACCCTCGTCATCCCCGTTCTCGGCAAGCGCCTCGATTCGATCCAGACCGACCAGCCGGTCTCCCTTGTCGAGACGAATCAGACGCACGCCCTGGGTGTTTCGACCCACAACGGAGATCTCGTGGACCAACGTGCGAACGAGCGTTCCGTTGGAGCTGATCAGCATGATCCCGTCCTCGGCAAGGATCTGCAGAGCACCGACGAGAGCGCCGTTTCGGTCGTTGGTCTGAATGGCGATCACACCTTGCCCGCCGCGCCGGTACACCGGGTAGTCTTCGACTGGCGTGCGCTTGCCGAAACCGTTCTCCGTCGCCGTCAGGATGTCGCCCTCATCGACGATGATCAGGGCAATGACCTCGGCCCCCTTCGGCAATCGAATACCCCGCACTCCGGCGGCCGTACGACCCATGGCCCGTACGTCGGATTCAGCGAACCGAATGGCCTTGCCATGGCTGCCGAAAAGCATGATGTGGCGATCGCCATCGGTCATCGCGACATCCACAAGACGGTCGCCGTCGCGCAGATCCACGGCGATGATGCCGCTGGATCGCGGCCGCGAGAAATTGCTCAGCGGGGTCTTTTTTACCGTGCCGTTACTGGTCACCATGAACACGAACCGGTCCGCCGTGAAGTCCCGCACCGGCAGCACCGCATTGATCCGTTCGTCGTTCTCGAGGGGCAGCAGGTTGATGAACGGACGGCCACGGGAGCCCCGCCCCGCCTGCGGCACTTCATAGACCTTCAGCCAGTAGGCCTTGCCGCGGCTGCTGAAACACAACAGCGTATCGTGGCTGTTGGCAATCCAGAGCTTGTCGACGAAATCCTCTTCCTTCACCCGGGGGGCCGACTTGCCGCGGCCGCCTCGCCGCTGAGCCTGGTAGGCCGTGACGGGCTGGGATTTCGCATAGCCGCCGTGGGACAAAGTGACGACCATGTCCTCTTCAGGGATGAGGTCCTCCATGGTCAGGCCCATGTGATCGCTGACGATCTCGGTGCGCCGGTCGTCCCCGTAGTTGTCGCGAATTTCCTGAAGCTCTTCCCGGATCACAGAAGCAAGACGAGCGGGGCTCTCGAGGATTTCGATCAGATCCTCGATCTTCTCGATAATCGTCTTGTACTCGTCGATGATCTTGTTCTGCTCCAGCCCGGTGAGTCGGTGCAGCCGGAGATCGAGGATCGCCTGCGCCTGGGCCAGCGAAAGATGGTAGACACCGTCAACGAGACCCTTGCCCTCTTCCACATCATCCGGGCGCGTGGATCCCGCGCCGGTGCGTTCCAAAAGGCCGGTCACCGCACCTGGTGCCCAGCCGCGCGCCACCAGCCCGGCCCGGGCCTCGGCCGGCGAACCGGAGCCCTTGATCAGCTCGATGACCTCGT
>JARFQW010000121.1 GCA_029287575.1 Gammaproteobacteria bacterium
CGCTGGAGGCGTACACCGATGCCCTGGCGGTAGAGATGGCGCTTTTCGGTGTTCAGGTCAGCGCCGTCAATCCCGGCAACTATAGTTCGCGAATCGGCACAAAGGAGGCGGTCACGCTCGCCGAAAAACCGTACGCCCAGCCAGGCTCCCCCTATGCCGAACCCTTCAGGGGACATATCGATTACCTGTCCGATCGCAGCATGTACAGGGCGCCGGACGAAGTGTCCGCGGCGGTGATGCAAGCCTTGTTCGAACCGGCGCCGAAACCCAACTACCTCGTCGTGCCCAACCAGGACGAGGCCGGATGGACCATCCGGCGAATCATCGAGGAGATGGCGGAACTCAATGCCGATCAGCCCTACGCATACACCGACGAGCAGCTGATCGAAATGGTCAGGGACGCGACCGCGGTGCAGCGGGCCCGCGCTGAGGCAGACGGTTCCTGACCGCGAGTCGGGAGGCCGGCCAATCGGGTCTGGCATAAGACTCCCGCGGCCGCGGGATTCCGCCCGAGCGCCGCCGGGTAAGTCCACTGACACCTCCGGCCCTCTCGGCGACCGGCATAGCCACTATGCTTAAGGGGAAGCAAGAGTCCGCGAGGGCGCTGGACCCCGCGGGCCGGGGTGAGCGCCCCAGGATGACATGGCAAGGGCCGCACGAGACGCGGGAAGACTGCGGAACAATGCCACCGTCGCGATCGTCGGCGGCGGCCCGGCCGGGTCGTTTCTCGCAATCCACCTGCTGCGACTCGCCCGGGAGCGCCGGCGGAATCTGCGCGTCGTCATCTTCGAGCGACGGCGACCGTCGCCGGATCCGGAACCGAGCAACCTGGCCGGTCCGTACAAGGGCTGTCCCCGATGTGCGGGAGGCATCTCTCCCCGGCTCAATGATGCTCTCGCCGAACTGAAGATCGAACTCCCGGACGATGTGCTGCAATCGCGCGTGAGCCTGATCACGGTGCAGGGAAACTGGAAACCCATTTATCTCAAGGTACCCCGGGACCGCCAGATGCTGTCCGTGTATCGGGGATCACTGCCCCTGGGGCACGGGCCACGGCACGCCTCGTTCGACGCACTGTTGATGGACACAGCCGTCGGTCTTGGCGCGGAGCTGATAGGCAGCAGAGTAAGCCGCGTCTTTTACGACGGCCAGCACTATCCCGTGCTTTGCTACGCTGCCGGCGGAGCCGACAAGACCCTGAAGGCTGACTTCGCGGCCTTCGCCGGTGGCGTCAACGAGCGCTCGAATGAGAGTGCCGGCCGCCCCTCATCAGCCGGCCTTTTCCGTATGCTCCAGCCTGCGTACGAACCGCCCCGTCTGCGCAAAGCGCTGATTGCCGAACTGGCCGGGCCCACGGACTGCTTCGAACTGGCACAAGGGACCCTGCACTATGTCGAGAGCAGTGCGGCCGGGCTGCAACTCGACATGTGTTCCATCATGCCGAAGACAGGCTATTTCACGATTTCCCTGATCGGCGGCAGCGTCGATAACGCGGCCAGCCACAAAGACAATCTTGCAATAATCCAGCGTTTCCTCGCGACGCCCCGGATACGCCGCGTGCTGCCGATGGAGGCGCCGCCTCAGCTACGCTGCATCTGCAACCCCTACATTGTTGTCGGTATGGCCAAACAGCCATTCGGCCAGCGGGCCGCGGCCGTCGGGGACATGGCAACCAGCCGCCAGTACAAGGACGGCATTCTGGCCGCGCATGACATGGCCCGGGATCTCGCCGCGGTCATTGTCGACGAAGGTACCGGCCTTGCGAGTCTGGCCAAAGGTTACGGGCCGACTCTGGCCCGGTTCCGGAGGGACAACCGATTCGCATCGGTCATCTTTTTCCTTTACCGCTGGTTCTTTACGAGTCCCCTGCTTAGCCGGATCATTTATCAGACCTTTGCGAGCGAGCGGAAATCACAACGTCGTTCCCGCCGCGGCTTTGCGAAGATATTCTGGGGCATTTCGAGCGGCGACGAACAGTACGAGCAAATCGCCCGGGCGATGCTCAGACCGGCCACCCTCTGGAAGATCTTCAAAGGCGGCGCCTACATTACGCTCAGGAACGGGCTCACCGAGCTGTTCTTCGGTCTGGACTGGACCGGTGTCGGACGATTCCCGACCGCGGTACCGGCGGAACAGCTTCCGGCAAGGCGAAGGCAGCTGTTGCAGGGGCGCCGATATGAGTTCGAGTGTCTCTATACGATTCATATACGCGCCAGCCTGGCGAAGGCCCGCCGGCTTCTGGCGGAGTTTGGCGAACCATCCCGGCCCTATCTCGATCCCCGCTGGGTCAGCATCCGGAGAACTCGGGGTACGCCTCTTCAGCCTGGCTGCACGATCCGCTACCGCATAGTCGGCGGCATCTTCTCATTCGAGGTTGTGCAGGAGGAGTCCGGTGACCCCAACGTGATCCGTTATCGCGTTCTCGGCGGCTTCGCCGACGGCGGGCTGTTCGTCTTTCTGCTGGAACCCGAGGCCGCCAGTCACTGTGCTCTGACGATCTACCTGGCTTTCGACTACGCCCGCGGCAGCAGTCCCACGGGACGACTCCTGTTCGGGGCGTTCCGCCTGTTGTTCCCGGAGTTCATACACGACGTACTCTGGAATCACGCGTTGTGCGAGTTCAAACAATCCGCTGAATGCCGGCAAGAAACGGGCTCAGAGCCACGACCCGGCCAGGAGCGTCAGACGCTGAGATAGCGAGCCGTAGCGGGGCACTTCGGGCTTCGGCCTTGTGGCGGGCAGCTGCCCTGACAGGATGTCCGCGGAGTGATGTCCCGGCCACCAGCCGGCAGACACGGCTCGGTTCGGAGCCGGTTTCCGGGACCCGCTTTTCTCGGAATGCCCAGGCTAATCCCTTGCTGCGCGGCCCGGGCCCCCGGCCTCCGGTCCACGCGGCTTGCTGGCGAACAGGGTTTGATAGATCAATTCGTAGACCTGGGTGTTGTCGAGCCTGGCTCCGTAGTCGGTGCGCAGCAGTTCGCTGTTCAGCCCCGCCGCACGTGCAAGCACGCCGCCTGCGACGTCCCGCTCCCCGGCCCAGGCGATGGCGAAGCGTGACCGGTGACCGGCCTGATCCGGCCGCGCCTCAAATGGCCGGCTCGCCCGCCCCTCGATCCCGTCCACGGCAAAGAGCTGCCGGTCGACGGTCCGATCCGTGGGGTTCCCGTTCAGCCCGGTGACGCGGCCGTCGTCCTGCAGCGGCGGACTCACGATCTGCAGACCGCCGGCATCACTGTCGGCCGCCACGAGAAGCAGCGTCGCCGGGTCGCGGTCCACGGCTTTTCTGGCCTCGCCGATCACGGCGTCGGCACGGCCCAGGGCCCGCAGCGCCCCGATTGCATTGTTGGCATTGGCCAGATTGTCGGTGCTTTCGATCTCCACAACGAGAAAGAAAGGCCGCTCAGCCGCTCGGGCCTCCCGGTCCAGGAGCATGAGAGCAAGCCGTGTCATTTCCCGGGCGGTGGGAGGATCGGCACTGGGCGAACCCGGGGGACCGCCCCATACGACCAGCCGGCCGCGCGGGTCGTCGGCCGGCCGAGACGGGTCGACGAGGCCGGCGGTCACGAGCTGCTCTTCGGGAGCATCGTTGAACAAATCGTCAGCCGCAAAGACGCCCAGGACCCGGGGCCGGAAATCCTCGCGTCTGGCGACCTTCCTGAGCAGCTGGTCAAACTCGCCACGGGTTCGAATGACGGTCCAGCCGCTGTCCATCGCCTCGGCGATCAGGTTCCGTCCGTCCTGGCGCATGGGGCCTTCGCCGGTGACCGGATCCAAGTGCACCGCACAGTCCGGCTCGATTCGACGGCCACACACAGGCGTTCCTTCCGGCAGGAGATATCGCTCTCCCCCGCCGAGAACCACCGCCGGGGGAGGATCGGAGTGCCCCGGGCGGCCAAACAGGATCTGTTCCGCAATGGCAGCCTGATCGTAGCGACTGGGTACCTCGGCGAGAAAGGCGCCCGTGCCGGGTTCCGCCAGATCGCCGTCGTTGACGACACCCACCGGGTAGCCGGCCATGGCTGCCTCGCGCATCACGCTGCCGGTATATCCGGAGGCGGCACGCACCGTCCTTGCCTCCTCCCCCTTGCCGTCCCGCCCGTACGAACCGGCCGCGGAAACCTTTACGCCGAACGCGTGGCTGGTAGCGCCGCCGTTGGACGTGCCCACGAGATCATCTGCCATGTGGCCACGGTAAATCGCCACCTCCGGAAGGCGGTCCCAGGACAACTCGCCGTCCGGTCCCTTCCAGAAGGCCCGGCCGGCGGTCCAGTGATTCAGGCCGGTGCCGTCGGGATGCACGAAAATGACGTTGCCGGCCTGCCGGGTGGACCCCTGATCGGAAATCGGGCCCCGTGACTGGACGCCCCGGGATCCAGAGTCTCCGCAGGCAGTCAGGGCGGCCAGCAGGCACGCGGCCAGGGGAGCCCGCACAGCCGCGCGGACCCGACGCGATCCGCACTGTTCCAGGATTGGCAATTCCGTTGCGCTGTTCATGTTCCGTGAATGCTAGGGGCAATACATGACACTTGGAAGCACTCCGAGGAAAACGCCGGCAGAGTGCGAAAACCCGGCGAGTAACGTCGCCGACACCGGTCAGGCCCCCCCGCATTCCCCGGCACCCGTCACCTGACTCGCCGCCAGCCGCGCATCATGGCTTCTTGCGCGGTTGAGGTTCGCAGCCTCGGCGCGTAACGCGATCGGCGCCCTGAGACCGCCGTCGCATGCCAGCCGGCCCAACACGATGCTGCGGGTTCGAAATATTTGGCCATCTCGCGTGAGGACCGGCGGATCGTGAGATCTTTCTCGCCGGGTTCGTCCTGCTGGGCGCATGGTGCGCAATTGCCTTCTTCGGCGGCCTCCGGGGGTGGTGGCTGACTACAGCGGCAGAGCCGGGAGACGCAGCGGCCTTCGTCGCGGCGGCGACAGACATGATGGACCGCGCCTCGCCCGGAAGCATCGCACTGGTCGTCATAGCGTCCGGGCAGGTCCTGGCGGAACGCTACGCCGGGGCTGTACCGACCGGCTAAGGCGTCATTCCCGCCGGTACGCCGCCGGGATAAATCTCGTCAATGGCTTCCTGGATTGTTCCCACGCGATTGCCATGACTGGGGTGGGTGCTCATCCATTCGGGCGGAGCCTGGCCGCCCGCGGCCTCGTCGAGAATCCCCATAACCGCGATCAGCGCGCGCGGATCGTAGCCGGCCTCCGACATGAACCGTACGCCGAGATAGTCGGCCTGCAATTCGTCTTCCCGGCCGTATTTCATGTTGATCATCTGCCCGACCATGGCCGCGAGCTGCGCTTCGCCCCCACCGCCGCCGGCCGCCACCAGCACCGCCCCTGTCAGACCCTGGGTCAGCTGCTGCTTGGCGATGCGCTGCGCTGAATGCCGGGCCACGACATGACCGATCTCATGCCCCAGCACACCGGCCAGCTGGCCCTCCGTCTCGAACCGGTTGAACAGGGCGGCGGTCACGAACACCTGCCCCCCGGGCAGCGCGAAGGCATTGACGGTTCGCGGGTCGGCCAGGAGATGGAAATCAAACTCCCATTCTGTCTGCCCCGCCTCGGACGACTGCACGAGCTTTTGCCCGATGCGATCGACGAGGGCCTGGGCGTCCCGGTCGGGGTGCAGACCGCCATGCTGCGCGGCCATTTCCGGGGCCGCCTTGAGACCCATCGCGATTTCCTGCTTAGGCGTAATGGCAATGTGCTGCTCTTCCCCGGTAACCGGGTTGTACTCCGTGGAGCACTGGTAGGACATGAACGCGAAGCCCGCGAAGATCAACCCGATCCACAGGCGGGACATGCCGCCTCGGCGTCGCGTCGGGCGAGAGCGCATCGACCGGCGCCCGCGCATGGATGGACCGTAACCGACTCTCATATCTCTCCGTACTCCTCGCAGAGCCGCTCGCCGCGTATCTCTGTCTTTGTTCCGCCGTCTCTCCCAGGCCAGCCGGTCAAGAGGCCGCCTGAACCCGTTCTCCCGGTTCGAGTTCGAGCCATTCGTAAATCCCTCCGGCCAGCGCGCCGAATACCACGTGGATCGCAATTACTGTCCAGTGACTCATGGCAAACAGGTGGGGGAACCAAAGGGTCATCGAATAATAGTTGATCAGATAGAAGATCAAACCGAAAACCGCGCCACCGAGCACTCCCAGAATCGTTCCCCCGCGGTGAAGAACGAACGCGATGACGAGCGCCATGAAGATCGCCAGCACAAAGTGCACGGCAAGGGCCGCCAGCATCATGGACGCCTCGAAGGTTGCCGGAGGCGCAAGCACGTCCGGCCCCATCGGGATCGACGCAATGTATCGCATCATAGCCCAGGCGTTTCCCGAGCCGACGATTGCCGGCACCAGGAACAGGTAGAGCAGAAAGGAAATCAGGCCGGCCAGGATCCCGGCCCAGACGGCGGCGCTCCAGTCCACCGTCGCGGTCATCGCGTCTGTCCCGGTCATTGTGGATGGATGAGCGTCTTGTGCCATATCTGTCGTTCCAGCGTTGTTGTCAATCGGAATGCCGCCCTCGGCATGATCCCGCCATCGCGGTTTCCCGGGTCCGCGGCGTTACTCCCGCCGCCCCCCCTTGAGTTCGTCCTGCAGCCGATCCAGCGCCTCCCAGCGACCGTCAGCCGCGAGCCTGGCCTGTTCCGGCCAGGTCTCCGGGTCATGAATCCTGAAGCGTTCGCCGGCAGCTTCGAGAATCGCCCGCAACCGGTCCACCGGGGCGTCAGCCAGTTTTTCGAAGGTAATGATATCGACAGCCCTGAGCAGCTCGTGGATCTGCGGACCGATGCCTTCGATGCGGGTCAGGTCGTCGATGCGGCGTCCGCCGATCAACAGGTCCTGTAGCGCTTCCAGTTCCTCCCAGCGCCCCTCGGCCGCCAGCGCCGCCTGCTCCGGCCACGTGCCGGGGTCGTGAGCACGGTAGCGTTCGCCGGCGCGCAGCAGGATTTCCTTCAGGCGCGCAGGGTCCGCATTGCGCAACGCCTCGAAACTGGCGATGCCACCCGCTCCCAGCAGTCTTGCGATGACCGGGCCGATGCCCTCGATTCTCGTCAGGTCGTCCGGGCGCTTCGCCGCCTCGGCGTCCGACAGCGCGAGGCGCGCCTTGCGGGCCTCCTCGCGGGCAACCTCCAGCGCGGCCTCCAGTTCGCTCAAACGACCCTGGCCGGTTGCCAGCTCCTGCTTCAGTCGCGCCGCCCCCGCGTCCGCTTCATCGGCTCTGCCGCGGACTCCGGCAAGCTCTTTCTCCAGTGCAGCCAGCCGGCCCGCGGCCTCTTCCGAGGCGCTCAGCCGCCCTTCCAGATCAGTGACCCGACCGGTCCGATCTGCCAGTTCCTTCTCGAGTCGGGCGATCAGCACCCGGGCTTCCCCGGCCTCGGCCCGGAGCCGCTCTGCGGCAGCGTCGCCCTCCGGTCCCTCTTGCGTGCCGGCGGCTGCGGCTCCAGTACGGGGCGCCGGGGCGGACCCGTGCCCGGCAAGGTCCGCTTTCGCCTGATCCAGCCGCGAGCGCCACTGCGCTTCAACCGACTCGATACGTGTGCGGAGACCCCTCGCCCAGATCCACCAGCCCAGCAGCAGGCCGAGCAAAAAAGCCAGGATCAGGCAGAACAGCATCTGCGTCACCAGATACGACATGACTCAGCTCTCCTCGACCACGCGGAACTCGGTCCGCCGGTTCTTCTGTCTTCCTTCGGGCGTCGAGTTGTCGGCGACTGGCCGGTTCTCGCCGTAGCCTGCGGTCTCGAACCGGTCCGCGGCCAATCCCCACTGGACCAGATAGGCCCGGACGGCGTTGGCACGGCGTTCGCTCAGCTCCTGGTTGAAGGCCGGCTCGCCCACGTTGTCCGTGTGTCCCTCGATGGCAATACGCAGGGACGGCAGAGAGGCCAGCAGCTCGGCCACCTCTTCGAGCATCGAGCGGCCCGCCGATGTCAGGGCATCGCTATCGAAATCGAACTCCACCACCCGGCTGGCAACGAACTGGTCCAGTCCACGTTGCAGCTCGGACGCATTCTCGGGTGGCCGGAGTTCGAGACGATCCACCACGCTCTGGCCCGGGAACAGTTCTTTCAGGCCGGTCAGCAGCGCCGTCCGCGCAGCCTCTGAAGGAACTCGTCCGGAGACGGTCACCACAGCGCTCTCGATCGTGAGCGCCGGATCCAGGGCGCGAGCCGAAACGAGACGAATTGCCGCCGGCAGCCCGTCAGTCCAGCCGGCCGCCGCCACGTCACTGGTGGTGATCCGCCGGGCCACGGGAAGACGGGGCGCCAGGGCGTCCACGGCCCCGTAGGCCGCCCGGGCGGCAGCCTCGTCCAGCGCTCCCTCGATAACGATCTCGTCCGCGGCGCGCTCAGCCCGGAAGAATGGCGCCGCCAGTCCCGACGCTATTGCAAGCGACGCGCCGCAGCCGGTGTTTACCACCCGCAGGCCGCGGACTGTGTTCAGCGCGTCCAGGGCGCCCCTCAGATGCGCCGATCCCTCCGCCAGGGCGAGACACCCGTCACGGCCGTCGATGGTGATAAGACCGGGATCCAGGCCCGCCACCTCCAGTGCGGACTGCGCACGCCGGGTGATGTCGGCTTCTATTCGCGGCGCGTGCTGTGTCGTGCAGAACCAGCACAGCAGCACAAACAGCCCGAAGCCCACGATCCAGGCAAGGCTTCGCATTCCCTAATCTCCTCGTCCAACGAGACCCACCCTCGTCCGGGAGTCTAGCCGGGCCGCGGCGCGACGCCACCTCGGACCTGTCGGCTGATTATCAGAAACACACAGGAAGACAGGTAAGACCCACACGTCGGTCCGGCCACAAGTCACCCGGCCGCCGGCCCGCTGGCGCGGGGTCGGGCATGGACTTTGGCGCACGCCGGGTTCCGGCTACTTGGATTTGTCCTTTAGTACGAACGTGATTTTCATTTTGACCCGGTATTCCTTGATCTTCCCTTTGTCACAGACGACTTCGAAATCCTCTATCCAGGCACTCTTTATCCCACTCACCGTCTTGCTCGCACGTTTCAATCCGGTGGCCACCGCGTCGTCAAAGCTCTTCGAGGATGCGGAGCTGATTTCGCTGATACTGGCAACGGACATGGTCAATCCTCCACAAGTGGAAAAAGGCGGGGGCTCCGCCTAGCCAAGTATAGAAGGCGGTCGGCTTCCCGCACTCCGAGGGCCCCGCCTTGCTCAGCACACGCTCCCTACCGGGCGGACCCGGAGGCCGGCCCTCCTTTCGCCCCGGGGAAGCGCGAATGCTAGGATTTCCGCATGACCTTCGCGCTATTGATACCCGCCTTCTTGAGCCTTGTCCTTCTGGGCGCCCACTTCATGCGCTCCGGACACGATGTACTTCTGGCCATCGTGATTTTCACCGCGCTGCTGGCCGGAGTGCGGGCTCCCTGGAGCCGCCGTATCGTGCAGGCGGTGCTCATGCTCGGCGCGCTGGAATGGCTGCGCACGCTGTTCGTGCTCGCAGCGGCCAGAATGGAGGCCGGCATGCCGTACGCCCGGCTGGCGCTGATCCTTGGCGCCGTCGCCGTGCTGACCGGGCTGTCGGCGGTCCTCCTGGAAAATGGGCGCCTGCGCCGCTTCTACGAATCGGTCTGAGCGGTTTTCCCCGCTGCGCCCGGAGCGGCCAGCCGGAGGTCGGCCAGCAGGGGTAAGTGATCCGAAGCCAGCCGAGCCTTGCGCACCACCCAGGACCGCTCAACGATCAGGTCATGGCTGCACCAGATCCGGTCCAGCGCGAACACGGGACGACGAGACGGAAACGTACGCCACGACCCTGCCCGCTGAAAGACTGCCTTTAGTGGCCTCGATGCCGGCCCGAGACTGATCGGCTCGTTGAAATCGCCGAGCAGCACGACCGGCATCGACTCTCCGTGCACCAGGCCGAGAAGCCGGGCGACCTGGTGGCGACGTTCGGCCGGCGACAGACCGAGGTGCGTGGACAACACCCGGACGAGGCCGGTGCCGGTATCGGCAACTGCGTCGATGAGCGACCGGCTCTCCCGGCCCGCCACGGACAGATCGTAAATTTCCTGGCGCAGCAGGGGCCACTCGCTCAGCAGCATATGGCCGTAGTCCCCCGCCCCGGTACGGATCGTCCGGGCGCAGGCGATGCCGGCGGCGCCGGAAGGGCTCAGGTCCCTGAAACCGTCGTATCCATTGACCCTTCCGTCCACCTCCTGCAGGGCGGTGAAGCTCGCGCCGAAGCGGCGTATCGTCTCCCGGATCCGCTGGGGATCGTGCCGTCCGTCCGCGCCGATTCCACTGTGTATGTTCCAGGTTGCCACCCGGAAACGCCGCCCCCCGGTCATCAGTCGCCCTTCAGCCGGGAGGCAAGACGCTGCAGCCCGAAGGCCAGCCCGATCCAGGCGGCCAGGGCAGCGACGAGGATGGCCAGGTTCGTGGCATCCGGATTCTGCCAGGCCTGAAGAAACCGGTCCCCGAGCACGGTCAGGACCAGAATGCCCGGCACCAGCCCCAGCACCGTTCCGGCAGCAAACGTCCAGAACGCAAGCCCCAGCGCTCCCATGGCCACGTTGACCACGCTAAACGGCGCGACCGGCACCATGCGCAATGCCGCGACCGTCAGCACGCCATGACGGCCCAGGGCACGCCGAACGGCACGCACCCTGCGGCCGCCGATCATACTCTCCAGCGTTCCGCAGCCCAGCTTCGCGCCCAGCGCGAACGTCGCCCCGGCACTCGCCAGCGCCCCGCCGAGAGCCACGGCAAACCCGGTTACGGGACCCAGAACCATGCCGGACACCGTCACCAGGACAGTCAGCGGGAACAAGATGAATCCTCCGGCAACGAACGCCGCAAACAGGGCGGCCTCGGCCCAGCCACTGCCTCGCAGCGCACCGAAGGCGCCCGCCACCCGTTCCGGGTCGGACCACTCGGACAGCGGCGTGTACTTCCACAGGGCAGCCAGGGCAAATACCAGGGCGGCGGCTCCGCCAAGGCGCAGCATGCGGGAACGCCCTTCGCTCCTGGATTCGCCGCCGAACATGTCACCGGCGATGTTCGCCGGGTCAATGGGCTGTTCCCGGTCCGCAACTTCGTTCAGCACGTCGGCCATGGTATCCACGTACTCCGTCGCCGGTTCCAGGGGCAGCAGGGCCCGGGCCCCTTCACGGCCCTCGTCCACGATGGCGGTCAGTCCATGCCCCGCCCGGAGGCGGTCCGTGATCTCCGCTTCGGATCGATCCAGGTGGTGCGCCAGCAGGCGGGCCAGCACACCGGTTACCTGTGCCCGCTCCTCTTCAGAGGTCGCGTCAATGACCAGATCGCATTCCGAATCCAGCCCCATGGAGCGGCGATTGAGATTCGACGAACCGACCCGCAGGATCCGGTCATCCACAACCATCAACTTGGCATGCACCATCACGTCGGCCTCCTTGCCTGCCTCCGTGACCCTCGGAAAACAGAACCTGACCCTCGACCGGAGTTCGGGATCGTCGAAGCGCTGCATCACCATGGCCTGGCCGGCGCCCATGGTTTTTGCCTCGAGCCACCCGCCGGGTCGACGCGGGGTCACGATGACGACCTCGAGACCGGATACCTCCCGCATCCGGTCTGACAGCGCCTTACCAATGTCCGGGGCGGTGAGGTACTGGTTCTCGATGTAGATATGTCGCTGCGCCTTCGCGATGGACTCGAGGTAGAGCGCGCGGACCTCCTGTATTCCTGGACGCTCATCGGCAGGGCCTTCGGTCCGCGCAATGCCGACCTCGACGGAATCGAAGTCCGCCTCGACGCCGGCGGGCCACGGGACGCTGTCAGGGATTGAACGAGGCGCGGGGAGTTCATGGTCGGTACACCGCCTCCAGCGCTCGCGAATGAGGTCGCCCAACGCGCTCGCGGCCGGACCATCCACAACCATCTGTGCGTCGTGGAAAGGCGGATACGCATCACCGGACGTATCCACCCGCTCGGCCAGTTCGGGCAGGTGGGGATGCGTATCCCATCGATGCGTTGTGAGATCCAGGCCTCCGCAATACGCCACGCGGTCGTCGATCACGGCGATTTTCTGATGGTGGGCGGCTCCGAGCGGCAGGCAGTCGTCCAATTCGATGCACAGCCTTGACGGCGTCCGCCATTTGAATGTCAGGCCGGTGAACGCCTCTCGCTCCAGCGCGTAGAGGATCGAGTAATCCCACAACAGGAGATGGATGTGAAGATCGGGCCGGCGCTCCAGCAAGTCGTCGAGGAATTCCCTGAATCCCTC
>JARFQW010000143.1 GCA_029287575.1 Gammaproteobacteria bacterium
CCGGATCCACTCTGACCAGCCCCAGTCGCGCTTCAAACTGTTCCGAACGGTTACGAACAAATCGCGGCCACGGATCCGAGCCGGGGATCAGGGATTTCAGGCTGGCAAGCATCTGGCAGCCGTTGCAGATCCCCAGGCTCAGAGTCTGGGGCCGGGCGAAGAACGCCTCGAACTCGCGCCGGGCGAGGGGATTGAAGAGTATGGTCTTGGCCCAGCCCTCGCCAGCGCCCAGAACGTCGCCGTAGGAAAATCCCCCGCACGCAACCATCACGGAGAAATCGCCCAGACCCCGGCGACCCTCCACAATGTCGCTCATGTGAACGTCGACAGGATCAAAGCCGGCGCGCTCGAAAGCGGCGGCCATCTCGACGTGACTGTTGACGCCCTGCTCCCTGAGCACCGCGACCCGGGGTCGGGCGCCGGTTGCTATGAGCGGGGCAGCCACATCCTCGGCCGGGTCGAAACTCACGCTGGCGAACAGGCCGGGGTCGTCTTCGTCCAGCAGGCGGTCATACTCCTCCCGGGCGCATTCGGGGTTGTCCCGCAGAGACTGCATGCGGAAGGTGGTTTCCGACCAGACCCGGTGCAGATCCAGCCGCCGGCCCGAGAACACCGGCGCATCCTGGCGCTGGAATACGCATTCACCGTCAGTCGTGACGGTGCCGATCCGGTGGCAGCAGGCGTCCAGCCCCCCGGCTGCGAATACCTCGAGGACCCGGTCTCGATCGGCTCCCCGTACCTGAAGCACCGCGCCGAGTTCCTCGCTGAACAGGGCGCGCGTCGTATCGGCGTGCAGCGGGTCGATATCGACCCGGAATCCGGCCCGGCCCGCGAATGCCATCTCGGCGAGGGTGACGAACAACCCGCCATCGCTGCGGTCATGGTAGGCAAGAATACGCCCCTCGCCCGCCAGGATCTGGACAGCGGCGAAGAAGCGCTTGAGCAGAGCCGGGTCATCCAGATCGGGGGGCGTGGTCCCGGTACAGCCATACACCTGGGCCAGCGCGGAGCCCCCCATGCGGCACTGTCCCAGGCCCAGGTCCACCAGTATCAGCTCGGACTCCGGCTCCTCCCGATTCAGGCAGGGCGTCAGCACCCGGCGCGCGTCAGCGACCGGCGCGAATGCGGATACGATCAGTGACAGCGGAGCGACGACACGTTTTTCTTCGCCGTTTGCCTCCGTCCAGCGCGTCTGCATGGACAACGAATCCTTGCCGACCGGAATCGCGATGCCCAGCTCAGGGCAAAGGGCCTCGCCCACCGCGCGAACCGTGTCGAACAGCGCGGCATCTTCGCCGTCGAAACCGCAGGCTGCCATCCAGTTGGCTGACAAACGTACCTGCCCCAGCGCCTTTATCGGCGCGGCAGCGATGTTGGTGATGGCCTCTGCTATGGCCAGCCGCCCGGACGCGGCCGGGTCCAGAACGGCAACGGGTGTGCGTTCGCCCATGGCCATCGCCTCACCCGTGTAGCCACGATGGCCTGACAGGGTCACCGCGACATCGCTGACCGGAACCTGCCAGGGACCGACCATCTGATCGCGCGCCGTGAGTCCGCCAACGGTCCGGTCCCCAATCGTGATCAGGAACGTCTTGTCCGCCACAGCGGGAAGCGACAGGACGCGCCGGGCAGCATCCCCGAGATCCACTTCCCCCGGCAGCGGCACACCGTTACGGGCGATGCGGGTGACATCGCGAGTCATTCGCGGGGTCTTGCCGAGCAGCACATCTACCGGCATGTCCACCGGCCGGTCGCCGAATCGTTCGTCAGTCACGATCAGCTGGCCCTCGGCAGTGGTCTGACCGACCACGGCATAGGGGCATCGTTCCCGCCGGCAGATGGCCTCGAATTCGGTTATGCGATCCGGGCCAACCGCCAACACATAGCGCTCCTGGGCTTCGTTGCACCAGATCTGCATCGGGGACATGCCCGGCTCGTCGCTGGGGACCCGCCTCAGCTCGATCTTCCCGCCGAGGCTGCTGTGGTCGATCACCTCTGGCAACGCATTGGAAAGCCCGCCGGCCCCCACGTCGTGAATCAACAGGATCGGGTTGTCATCCCCCAGGCCCCAGCAGACATCGATGACCTCCTGGGCGCGGCGCTGCATCTCCGGGTTCCCCCGCTGTACGGAAGCGAAGTCCAGATCCTCGCTGCTCTGGCCGCTGCTCATCGACGATGCGGCTCCCCCGCCCAGGCCAATGAGCATGGCCGGCCCACCGAGCACCACCAGGAGCGCTCCGGGCGGGATGTCGCATTTCTCGACGTGGCTGGCCCGGATGTTGCCCATGCCGCCAGCCACCATGATCGGCTTGTGATAGCCGCGGACGACCCCGTCGACTGCCTGTTCGTAGGTCCGGAAGTATCCGGCCAGATTGGGCCGTCCGAATTCGTTGTTGAAGGCTGCGGCACCGATCGGCCCCTCCAGCATGATATCCAGCGCCGAGGCGATACGGTCCGGCTTGCCATAGGGGGCCTCCCACGGCTGCGGCGCCGCGGGCAAACGCAAATCGGAGACCGAGAAACCCGCCAGGCCCGCCTTGGGTTTCGCCCCGCGTCCGGTGGCGCCTTCGTCCCGGATTTCGCCTCCCGACCCGGTGGCTGCTCCGGGGAAGGGAGAGATCGCGGTCGGATGATTGTGGGTTTCCACCTTCATCAGAATGTGAATGTCTTCGTCCGAGTACCCGTAGCGTCCGTCCGCGTGCGCTGGCAGAAAACGCTGACCGGGCCAGCCCTCGATGACCGCCGCATTGTCGCGATAGGCGGACAGCACGCCTTCGGGGGCGTGAGCGTGGGTGTTCCGGATCATCTGGAACAGGGTCCGGTCCCGGGGCTTTCCGTCCACAATCCAGTCGGCGTTGAAAATCTTGTGCCGGCAGTGCTCCGAGTTGGCCTGCGCAAACATCATCAGCTCGGCATCCGTAGGATTTCGGCCCGTGGCGACGAAATGATCCAGCAGGTAATCCACCTCGTCGGCGCTCAGGGCGAGCCCGAGCTCGGCATCGGCGGCCAACAGCGCGTCGCGCCCGGCGCCGATGATATCCACGCTCGCCAGCGGCTGCGGCTCATGGTGCTCGAACAGGACCCCGGCATCGCCGGTCTCGAAGACCACCGTTTCGGTCATCCGGTCATGCACGACAGCGGCGACGCTCTCCAGCGCGCCCCTGTCAAGCGGCCGCGAGGCGGCCAGATACCACGCGAGGCCCCGCTCGATACGGTTCACGCAGGTCAGTCCGGCGTTGTGGGCGATATCCGTGGCTTTGGTCGACCACGGCGAAATCGTCCCCGGCCTGGGGATCACGAGAATCAGCTGACCGTCGGGAGCCTGGGGCCGCCGGGTCGGTCCGTAGTGCAGCAGGCGATCGAGAACCTGGACTTCTTCGGCGTCCAGGTCGCGGGACAACTCGCAGAAGTGCATCCACCGGGTGGCGAGGCCGCCAATGTCCGGCGAGATGCCGCCCAGGGCCTCCAGGGTCTTGTCGAGGCGAAAGCGGGAAAGCGCGGGAGCGCCGGGAACGATATGCATGTCGGCGGGCCAAGGCAGCGGGGAGCGGAGATTCTAGCCTCTGTGGCGGGGGCTGCCCACCCGGAGCCCGCGGGTCAGACCGAGCGCCAGTCCAGCCCCTCGTCCTGCCGGGCCACCTCGATATCCGTGTCCGCGGCCCCGGCCGCAGCGGCGAGCGCGCGGCGGGCCAGTTCGGCCCGGTTGTTGGTTTCGCTGACGTGCACCGCAACCAGGTGACTGAGCACGGATGCGTCCAGCTCCGCCACCAGCGCGGCGGCCTGGCCGTTGTTCAGGTGCCCCAGATCGCCCCCGACACGCGTTTTCACCGACCGGGGATAGGGCCCCTGCTCCAGCAGTTCCGGGTCGTGATTGCATTCGACCACGAGCGCATCGCAGCTGGCAAAGGCCTGGGCCACATGCCGGCTGACGTGGCCGAGGTCGGTCAGGATGCCGAGCGCTCGGTCACCGTCGGAAAACACGAACTGACAGGGTTCCCGTGCATCGTGGGGCACCGGCGCCGGCGCCAGGCGCAGATCGCCGATGGCGAATGCCTCGTGGCAGCTGAAAAGATTCAGCTCGGGGATGTCGAGGTCAGGCGCGACGCGAGCCGTACCCGGTGTCATCCAGACCGGTACGCCGTAGCGCCGCGCGAAGCGCGCGACACCGGAGATGTGGTCCCCGTGCTCGTGGGTCACGACGAGGGCCGCCACGTCCGTCCCCTCCAGTCTCAGTCGTTCGAGACGCCGGCCGGCCTCGGCGGCTGAGAAGCCGCAGTCGAGCATGACGGTTGTCCGCCCCGCCTGGATGACGGCGGCATTGCCGCGGCTCCCGCTGCCCAGATAGGCGAAACGCAACCGCGACAAGGCGGCTACTTACCGGGCCCGGGATCGCCCGGGGTGTAGACCGGCATGGGGAACTGGGCGACATTGCCGCCTTCCACCGAAGAGATCTTGCTCACGCCCTGCTTCTCGACCTCATCGATCCGAATCACCGAATGAAGCGGAATGTAGCTTCTCCGGACGCCGGAGAATTCTGACTGGATACGTTCCTCGGCGGGATCAACGACAACCGAGCTGCGCTCGCCGAAGATCAGCTCCTCTACCTGAACGAATCCGAACAGTTCCCCGTGGGAAACGCCGCGGGCATAGATCTCGTAAACCTTGCCCTGGTTCATGAACACGACCTTGTAAATGTGACTTGGGGCCATGCGGCTCTCGCTGAAAATGAGACACTTGAGGCCCGTCTGGTTGTGGGCGGGCCTTAGATCCTCTATTTTTGGCCCCCACGCCGGCAAGTCAATGGCGCACAGGGAATTGGCCGAGCAAATGCCGCTCACACTCAAGATCACGAGTAAGCAAAAGCACATCCTCGGTGCGGATAGCGTACACGTGTTCAGTGTGCATGGGGGAACCGTCGGCCGCGCCCCCGACAACGACTGGGTGCTGCCCGATCCGGACCGGTACATTTCGGCCCGCCACGCAATTGTCGACTATCAGGGCGGCGCCTACTACCTGACTGACTCCAGCACCAACGGCGTGTTTGTCAACGACTCGGACCAGCCGGTCGGCAAGGGCACGCCCCTGCGGCTGTATGACGGTGACCGCCTGCGCATGGGTGACTACCAGTTTCTCGCCCGGATTGTGAATGTCAGTGCGGACGGGACCGAAGACACCGGCGTGTTCATTGCCGATGATGCCGACGATCCGGAAACGCCGGAGGATCCGGGAACCGGCGACCTGCGGGTCCTGGAGCACGAGGCGCTGACCCGGCCAGATCCCGAGGCGCGCATACAGGTCGAGGAAGCCGCCATCGAACCCGACCTGTCCGAGCTGAGCCTCCAGGACACCGGCACGAGCGCCGCCGCGGAACCGGATGATCATCGGGCAACGCGCCCCTATTCCGGCGACGCGCCAGACCTGACCGGCAACAGCCCGTTCGCCGATCCGGAGTTCACCCCGGAAGACTTCGGCCAGAGCGGCATCTACGAGTCCCCGGGGGACGGTGCATCCAACACCCGGGCGCTGGCCATCATCATGGAGGCGGCGGGTCTCGATCCCTCGCGGCTGCCACCGGGCAGAGAACAGCAGACGCTGATAACGATCGGCCACTTTATTCGCGCCACCGCCGAGGGCACCATCAACGTTCTTCGCACGCGTTCGCTCGTAAAGGCCCAGTTCCGGCTCAGTCAGACCACCATTCAGCCCAAGGAGAACAACCCGCTGAAGTTCTCCCCGAATGCCGAAGAGGCCCTGAAGCATCTCTTTTACAAGCGGCCCGCGGACTATCTGCCACCGGTGGAAGCGGTGGAGGAAGCGCTGGAGGACGTACGCGCTCATCAGGCGGCCACCGTCGTGGCCATGCGGGCGTCGTTTCGGGATCTTCTCGATCGCTTCGACCCGGAGACCCTGGAGGACAAGTTCAATCGGGGTCTCAAACGCGGAGCGCTGCTGAAATCCTCGAACAAATCCAAGTTCTGGGACCTGTACCGGGATTACTACCAGGTCATAGCCGGGCATTCCGACGAGAACTTCGCCAATATCGCGGGGCCCCGGTTCGCCGACGCCTTCGACGAGGAAATGCGGCGGCTTACGGGACGCGCTCCGACGGACACCGACTCGCTGACCGACGAAGAGGACGGCGACGAGGACTTTCTGACACGGCGGGATGACAAGGCCTGAGACCGCCTCTCCAGGGTCCTAGTAGCCAAACGCCTCGTCGGTCGCCCGGGCCAGCGCCTCGAGTTCAGGTGAAATCTCGGGCTCCCAGGATTCCCGGGCCCGCCCCAGGCTGCGCAGATCGCCCGGCAGCTGGGCCAGCTCCCGGGCCGCCCGTCGACGGCAGTCATCCAGTGTCTCTCCCGGTCCGACCCTGCGGCCCCCGGCCATGACCCGGGTCAGCAGCGGCGAACCCGGCGCGTCTTCCCCGGCCGGCCCCAGTATGTCCCGTGCCAGTCGGCCATCATCGTCGAGAGAACGCCATACCTGCCTGGCTCCGGGCCACGTGGCCTTGCCCGCCGAGCGCTTGCGGCGCGGGCGCCCGGCATAGCTCTGGAGCTTGTAGGCGAAATCGATCGACGGCGCATCCGCCGAGGTGTCCAGTCGCGTGCCCACACCAAAGCCCGTCGCCGGAACGCCCGCGGCGATCATCTCGGCCAGCCGGTACTCGTCCAGGTCGCCGCTGAGAAACACGCCGATTCCGGGCCGGCCCAGCGCATCCAGCCGCTGGCGTATGTGCCTGGCACCCGCCAACAGGTCACCGCTGTCCAGACGCACGGCCTCCACGCGTACCGACTGTCCCGAGTCTTCCTCCGTCAGACGGACGACTGATTCGATGGCCCGATCCACGTCGTATGTGTCTATGAGCAGGACCAGTCCCCGGGGTCGCGCGGCCGCATAGCGCTCGAAGGCCTCGGCCTCCGAGTCATGCGCCTGGACATACGAGTGGGCCATCGTGCCGAAAAGCGGGAGCCCGAAGCGGCGGCCGGCGAGCACCGTCGCGGTTCCCGAGAAGCCGGCGATCCAGGCGGCACGGGCCGCGAACATGGCCGCCTCGGCGCCGTGCGCGCGGCGCATGCCGAAATCCACGAGCGTCTTGCCGCTGGCCGCAAGAACGCAGCGCGCCGCCTTGGAACAGATCAGCGTCTGGAAGTGAATGAGGTTGATCAGTCGGCTTTCGACCAGCTGAGCCTCCGGCAGGGGCGCCTCGATGCGTAGCACGGGCTCCTGGGCAAAAAAAGCCGTGCCTTCGGGCATGGCCCAGACATCACCGGTGAAACGCAGTTTCCCCAGGCGATCCAGAAAGGCCCTGTCAAAGCGTCCCGTAGTCTCCAGCCAGGCCAGTTCGTCGTCGGTCACCGCCACCGTTTCAAGAAAATCCAGGGCCTGTTCGAGACCGGCGGCGAGCAGGAAACGTCGGCTCGGAGGCAGTCGCCGGGTGAACAACTCGAAGACCGCCTGGTGTTCCATGCCCGACCGCCAGTAGCTGTCCAGCATCGTAAGCTGATAGAGATCCGTCAGCAGCGCGCTTCGACCGGGGTCGGCCGGCGCGCCGGATGCAGGCTGTGGATCGACGGGATTCGTTGCCCGGTCAGCCATTCGCCAGCACGCCCGCGCCGCCCGCCCGCATGGACTCCAGAGCGCGGTCGCCGTCACCGGCCTTGACATCGACGCTGCGGATGGCGTCGGCGATCACCAGCACGCCAAGCCCTTCGCCGAGGGCGTCCTCCACCGTGGCCTTGACGCAATAGTCGGTGGCCAGGCCACCCACGAAGACGCGTTTGACTCCCTGGCGGGCCAGCATGCCAGACAGGTTCGTACCGTCGAAGGCGGAATAGGCCTCCTCGCCCGCCCCAGTCGCCTTGGAGACGATCAACGCCCCCTCGGGAAGCCTGAGTGCGTCAGCAAACTCCGCGCCCTGGCTTCCGGCCACGCAGTGCGGCGGCCAGATGCCGCCCTGGGCCTCGAACGAGCAATGATTGGCGGGGTGCCAGTCGCGGCTGAACACGACTGGCAGACCCGCGGCCTCGAAGCGCTGGATCCATTCGTTGAGCACGGGTACCACGGCGTCACCGTCGGCCACGCCCAGTGCACCGTCCGGCAGAAAATCCTGCTGCACATCGACCACGATCAACGCATCCCCGGGGCCGGGGTCGACAGTACATGGCATGGTGTTGGCCCTGATTCGGGAAGACCCCGAAAGCATAGCACCGGTGTTTTCAGGCGTTCGCCGGCTGCCCCTGGGCGGCGCTTTCCGCGCGCCGCGCAATGCTGCTGGTCAGTCCGTCGAAAATCACCAGGTGGGGAAGAAACAGGGACCACCAGTAGAGCAATCCGAGAAATCCCGCCGGGTGAAAATAGGCCGTGGCCTTGACGCGCACGTTCTCGCCGACCGGCGCCAGCTCGAATTCCAGCACACCGGCCCCCGGCGCCTTCATGCCGAACAAGAGCGTGAGCCGCCGGCACTCCTCAACCCCCACAACCTGCCAGGAGTCAATACTGTCGCCCACCCTCACATCGACAGGCTGCCGCCGGCCGTGGGACAGTCCCGGGCCGCCGACCATCCAGTCCATGATCTCCCGTATGGTCCAGAGGAAATTCAGGTAGTAGTAGCGGTTCTCACCGCCGATCGCCGTGACCTGCCGCCACACTTCCTCGATCGGGGCGTTCGTGAGCGCTTCGCCCTCCGCTTTCTTCGCGTACCAGGAGTGATCGTGGCGATAGCCCCGGAACATGAACGCGCCCTCGGTCCAGCGGGACGCCACGGCCCCCTGCCGCTCGATGTCCAGGCTTCTCGAAACCGCCTCGCGAAAGTCCAGCAGACGCAGTGGCACCAGCGCCCTCAGCGCGGCATCGTCGGCCACCATGTCCTGTTCCAGTTCACCGATCAGCGCTCTTGCCACCGACGTCGGCACGGCCGTGAACAGCCCCACCCAGAACGACGACAGGAACGGGCTTATGACCGGGACGGGGAGGATGCGGGTTCGGCGACCGGCGATATCGGCATAGACCCGCATCATCGATTCGCAGCTCAGCGTCTCGGGTCCGGCCGCGTCGTAGATACCGCCCGCCGCTTCCGGCTTCGCCGCCACCTCGATGAGGTAGGTGAGCAGATTGTCCAGCGCAATCGGCTGCGTCCGGGAACGGACCCATCGCGGCGTCAGCATGACCGGCAGATGATTGACCAGATCGCGGACCACTTCGAAAGCCGCG
>JARFQW010000178.1 GCA_029287575.1 Gammaproteobacteria bacterium
GGATGAGGCGGTGCTGCCCCCGGATGCAGCGTTGCAAGGGCTTCCCGATCTTACCGTTCCGGTGTCCGCGGCAGAGGCCCTGCTGCACGGGCAGAAGGTCGATTCCGACGGCCCCGCCGGGGTTTTCCGGGTGTATGCCCCGTGGGGATTTCTCGGCATCGCCGAACGTCTGGAGGAGGGGATTCTGGCGCCGCGGAGAATGTTTCCCCGGGACGGCTAAGCGCCTGCGGGCGCAAAGATTTCTCGCACCGCAACATCTTGTTAGCGCTGGGTGGAGCGGGGTACAATAATGAGCTTTATTCAAGTCAGCGCAAATAGAGATTGTCAGGAGCGAATTCGGATGCCTCTCAGCACAGAGCAGAAACAGGACCTCATCAACGAGTACAGCCGCGGAACCGGCGACACGGGCTCCCCGGAAGTGCAGGTGGCCCTGCTTTCCGCCCGCATCAAGGAACTGACGGATCACTTTGCCGACCACAAGAAGGACCATCATTCCCGCCGTGGTCTTTTGAAGATGGTCAACCAGCGCCGCAAGCTGCTGGACTATCTCAAGGCAAAGGACCTGGGTCGTTACCAGGAGCTGATTTCCCGTCTCGGCCTGCGCCGCTGACGGGCGGTCGACCCGACTGACACCCGGCGCTGCGCGCCGCTATACCCAGGAAAACACAGTGAATCCCATCAAGAAGTCGTTCCCGTACGGGGACCACGAAGTCACGATCGAGACGGGCGAGATCGCCCGCCAGGCCAACGGCGCAGTCATCGTCAACATGGCCGATACGGTCGTTCTCGTCACCGCCGTCGGCCGCAAGGAAGCTCGCCCGGACCAGGCGTTTTTCCCGCTGACCGTCAACTATGTCGAGAAGACCTACGCCGCGGGCAAGATCCCCGGTGGGTTCTTCAAGCGTGAAGGGCGGCCGTCGGAGAAAGAAACGCTGACCAGTCGGCTGATCGATCGACCGATCCGGCCGTTGTTCCCCAAGGGCTTCATGAACGAAGTCCAGGTGGTCGCGACCGTGATTTCCGCGAATCCCGACATCAACCCGGACATCCCGGCCATGCTCGGGGCCTCGGCTGCGCTGGCGCTCTCCGGTATTCCGTTCGCGGGGCCCATCGGTGGTGCGCGTGTCGGCTACATCAATGGTGAATACGTTCTGAACCCGACGAACGCACAGCTCGACGAGTCCGAGCTGGAACTCGTGGTTGCCGGGACGGAGCGTGCGGTTTTGATGGTGGAGTCGCAGGCCAACTGTCTGCCCGAGGACGTCATGCTGGGCGCGGTCATGTTCGGCCACGAACAGATGCAGAGCGCGATCGCGGTGATCAAGGAACTTGCCGCCGAGGCCGGTAGTGAGCCCTGGGAATGGACCGGCCCGGAGAGCAACGAGGCGCTGATCGGCGCGGTGGCGTCGGTTGCCGAGTCCCGGCTCAACGAGGCCTACGCGATTACCGAGAAGCAGGCACGCAGCCAGAAGCTGTCGGAGATTCGCAAGGCAGTCGTCGACGAGATGACCGGCGCGGAGGAAGGGCTGTACACCCCCGACGCGGTGTCTTCTGCGGTGGCCAAGCTGGAGAGCCGTCTGGTTCGCGGTCGGGTTCTTGCCGGCGAGGCCCGCATCGACGGGCGCGATCGTTTTACCGTGCGGCCGCTGCATATCCGCACCGGCACGCTCCCGCGGACTCATGGCTCTGCGTTGTTCACTCGCGGTGAGACCCAGGCGATCGTGGTCACGACCCTGGGAACGGGGCGCGATGCGCAGATCATCGATTCGCTGGAAGGCGACCGCAAGGAACCCTTCATGCTCCACTACAACTTCCCGCCGTTCTGCGTGGGCGAGACGGGCTTCATGGGTTCACCCAAGCGCCGCGAGATCGGCCATGGCAACCTGGCGCGTCGAGGCATTTCCGCGGTGCTTCCCGACATGGAAGATTTTCCGTACGTGATTCGCGTTGTCTCCGAAGTGACCGAGTCCAACGGTTCCAGCTCGATGGCGTCCGTCTGCGGCACGTCGCTGAGCCTGATGGACGCCGGCGTGCCCATCAAGGCGCCCGTGGCCGGCGTGGCCATGGGGCTGGTCAAGGACGAGGACCGTTACGCGGTGCTGACCGATATCCTCGGCGACGAGGATCACCTCGGCGACATGGATTTCAAGGTGGCAGGAACCTCTGACGGGGTCACCGCGCTTCAGATGGATATCAAGATCGACGGGATTACCCGCGAGATCATGACCGACGCCCTGTCCCAGGCCCGCGACGCGCGCCTGCACATCCTGGGCGAGATGAACAAGGTCATCGATGCCCCGCGGGAGAAGATGTCGGATTGGGCGCCGACGATCCAGACGTTCAAGATCGATCCCGAGAAGATCCGCGACGTCATCGGCAAGGGTGGGTCCGTGATCCGCCAGATCACCGAAGAGACCGGCGCCACGATCGATATCGAAAACGACGGCACGGTGCGTGTTGCCTCCGTTGACGGTGCCTCCGGGCGCGAAGCCCGGGAGCGCATTGAGCTGATCACCGCCGATGTCGAAGTCGGCCGGGTCTATCAAGGCAAGGTGGCGCGTCTCATGGACTTCGGCGCCTTCGTCACGATTCTTCCCGGGAAGGATGGTCTCGTGCACATCTCGCAGATATCCAACGAGCGGGTGGAGCGCGTCAGCGACAAGCTGAAGGAAGGCGACCCGGTCCGTGTCAAGGTGCTGGAAGTCGATCGCCAGGGTCGCGTCCGCCTCTCCATGCGGGACGTGGAACAGGCCTGATCGGGGCGGCTCCGCCGGCATGATCGGGGAAAGGGGGCTTCGGCCCCCTTTTTCGTGCCCGCCGCACACGGTATTTTCGGGCTGACGGTTTTCGGCGGCCGCATGTTCCAGGCGAACGACATTCGCTGAGCACTGAATCCAGGAGGCCGGGCAATGACTCGCCTGATGCAGAGTGTCGTGTGTTGTCTTCTGGGTGGCCTTGCGGCGGCGCAGGCAGCGGCCCTGACGCCCGACGAGTATCTTCCGCCAGAGCGGCCCTGGGCTGGTCCCAGTGAGTCGCTGCAGCTTCCGGCGGACCATCCCTGGGCTACACCCGCGGAACGCAGCGGACTGACGGAAACCCCCACCTACGATGACACGGTCGTTTGGCTGCGGCGGCTCGTGGCCGCTGCTCCGGAACTGTCCATGGAGTCCCTTGGGAAAACCGCGGAAGGGCGTGATATCTGGATGGTGATTGCCGCCCGGGGCGTGGAGCCAGAGGCTGCCGCGGTGGCGGCTTCCGGCCGGCCCGTTGTGTATGTCCAGGCCGGCATTCATGCGGGCGAAATCGACGGCAAGGATGCCGGCCTCATGTTGCTCAGGGACATGACGGTGTTGGACAGGGAGACCGCGCTGCTGGACCAGGCGGTTCTTCTGTTCGTTCCGATCCTCAACGCCGATGGTCACGAGCGCCGCTCGCGTTTCAATCGGATCAATCAGCGCGGGCCGCTGGAGATGGGTTGGCGGACAAACGCGCGTAACCTCAACCTGAATCGGGATCATGCGAAACTCGAGACGGAGGAGGTGCGCGCTGTCGTGGCCGCGTGGAACCGCTGGCGGCCCGATCTGTTCCTGGACCTGCACGTTACCGACGGCGCCGACTACCAGTACGACATGACCTGGAGCATGCCGTCATCCCAGGGCTGGTCACCGGCCATCGCCGATTGGTGTTCGCGACGGCTGGAACCGGGGTTAACCCAGGCTCTTAAGACCATGGGCCACGAGCCCCATGAGTACATCTGGGCCAAGAATCATGGCGATCTCTCTGATGGAGCGCTCGTGACACTGGGATCGCCGCGTTATTCGACCACGTACGCAGCGGCACGGCACCTGCCCGCGATCCTGGTAGAGGGCCATTCCCTGAAGCCCTACAGGCAACGGGTTCTCGCGACTTATGTTTTGCTCAGGAGCAGTCTCAAGCTGGCTATCGCCCATGGCTCCGAACTGCGCCGGGCTACCGCACGGGACCGAAAATCCCGCCCTTCGCCGGTGGTGCTGGACTGGCGCTACGGGGAAACGCCCAGAACCGAAACGCGTCCCTTCAAGGGAATCGGCTCGGCGTGGGTGGATTCACCGGTTTCGGGCAGCAAGATCGTCCGCTGGAACGGCGAACCGGAAACCCAGAAGGTGGAATTCGTGTTCAAGACCGAGCCTGCAAGTTCGGTCTCCCAGCCCGCAGGCTATGTGATCCCGCCGGGCTGGGGACATATCGCCGAAAAACTCCGTCTGCATGGAATCGAGGTCGAGACTCTGGGCTTGCCGGAAGCCATCGATGCGCAGGTGTATCACCTGCCCGAGGTGCGTGCCGCGGGGCTGGCCGAGGCCCGTACCGAGCGGGGCCCGACGATCTACGAAGGCAGGCTGCGTATCGATCCGGGCCCGGTCGATATTCGTCGGGTGAGCATCACCGTGCCCGCCGGGAGTCATCGTGTGAGTACCGATCAGCCGCTGGGAACCCTGGCGATCTTGCTGCTGGAGCCCGAGTCTCCGGACTCGTTGCTGCAGTGGGGCTATTTCCTGGAGATCATGACGCAGCCGGAATACGCCGAGGCGTACATCATGGCCCCCATGGCCGAGACCATGCTGGCTGCTGATCCGCAGCTCGCACTGGAGTTTCGTGAGCGTGTGGCATCCGACCCGGACTTTGCATCCAGTCCAAAGGCCAGGCTTCGATGGTTTTACGAGAAGACGCCATTCTTCGATAGCCGCTTCCGGGTGTATCCCGTGGTGCGCGAGATCGCCGCCACGCATTGAGGGGGGGGCCTTTGGCGCCGGCCGAGCCCACCACAGACGCGGCCCTGATCCGCAGGGTCCGGGTTTATGGCCGTGTGGATGAATCCACGCCCGTCAAGAAATCCACGATGCGGCGGGTCAGCGTGCTCTCGGGGCGCCAGGGCATTCCGCCGTCGAGAAATCCCACATGCCCCCCGTAGTCCGACAGGTCCAGCCGCACGCAGTCGGGCAGGGCGAGGGGGTCCGGCAGGCCTGCCGGCGTCATGAACGGGTCGTCGGCCGCCTGTATCAGCAGCGTGGGGGTCCGGATGTCCTGCAGATACCGCCGGGAGCTGCAGATCTGATAGTAGTTTTCCGCGCACCCGAAGCCGTGCAGGGGCGCGGTCACCGCGCTGTCGAAATCGTAGAAGGTGCGGGCCGCCATGGCCCTCGACCAGGAAAACGGCGCATTGTGGCCTTCCGGATAGCGCTCCTTCAGTTTCCGCCGCATTCTTCGAAGCAGGTGCCAGCCGTAGAAGCGCGAGAAGCCTTCGCTCAGTGCCGCCGCGGAATCCTGCAGGTCGAAAGGCACGGAGATGGCGACCGCGCCCGCCACCGGCGCCTGTTCGCCGAGTTCGCCCAGATATTTCAGCAACACGTTTCCGCCCAGGGAATAGCCGACGAGATAGATCCGCCGGTCCGGGTTCGCCAGACGTTCCAGTATCCAGGCCAGGTCGCCGGTGTCCCCGGCATGGTAGCTGCGGGTCAACCGGTTCGGCTCGCCGCTGCAACCGCGGAAATGCAGGACGCCACCGGGCCAGCCATGATGCTCCAGACCGGACAGCAGATTGGTGGCGTAGTGGGATTCGGCGGATCCTTCCAGGCCGTGCAGGATCAGTACCAGTGGCCCCGGCGCGTGACGGTCGCCTCCGACCCAGTCCAGATCAACAAAGTCGCCGTCGGGCAATTCCAGTCGCTCCCGTTCCAGTGCGGGAATACTGGGATGGGGGAGGAAAAACTTGGGCAGGATGGTCTGCAGATGAGCATTGCGCCGCCACCATGGCACGGGATTTCGGTGGCTTTGAGCGAGAATTCGAATCATTCAAAAAAAGTTTTTATTACAGATAGTTAGAATGATAACCAAATGCTATTTGCCAAAAAAAATGCCCCCTCAATGAGGGGGCAAACAAGGACGCTATAAGCGACCATTGGAGGAGTCGTTGCAAATGATGCGCTGCATCAATGCAACTCGACTATAGCTGCCATTGTGCGGCGCGTCAAGACTCCTCGGTCGTGGTTTTTCGCTGAGTCCGTTTCGCCGGGGGCCTTGGCTTCTGCTCGGTTTCGGACTCCGCTTCCTCGGCTCGCGCTCCGCTCAGGGTCCGGAAGATTTCTTCCTGGACTGCTTTCCAGCGGGAGTAGTTTTTCTGGGCAATTCCGGTCACTACGCCGACCGGGTCGACACCGACCACGTCCTTGACGCGGTCGCGGATCTGCTGCTGCTGGCCTGTGAACAGGCGCAGGCTCTGCTCGAGATAGCTGCCGACGAAGCCTTGCATGGCGCTGCCGTACGACCGGATCACCTGAGACAGGAAGTCCCGGCTCATGATCGGTTCGCCGCGCTGCTCCTGCTCACTGATGACCTGCAGGAGAATACTTCGGGTGATGTCGTTACCCGACTTCTTGTCGATGACAATGAAGTTTTCCTTGTCCATCACGAGGCGGCGAATATCGGCGAGCGTGATGTAGCGACTTTCTTCAGTGTCATAGAGTCGCCGATTAGGATATTTCTTGATCGTCCTGGGTTCACTCATGGGGGCTGTCTCTCCGCAACCTGTCCAGCGGCACCGGCGAGGGCCGGGGTCCTTCCTGCCGAATTCCGAGTTTACATCTTGCAGTGCATCATGGCTATGGATAGGCGTTCTCCTCGCTCAGCCGGACGGCAGCTCGCTGGCCTCCGGATCGGCAATATGCTGCATGCCGGAGAGCCTGCCGGGGTCCCACTGCGTCACGGCCCAGCGCAATAGATCTTCCGGGGACGCGCTGGCAAGGTCACGCGGCGGAGGATGGCGCAGCAGTCCCAGAATCTTGTGCAGCATCGCTGAAGGATTGTCCCGGGGGAGGGCGGTCGCGCCCGTCTGCTTGCTGAGTTTGTCGCCAGCCGCGGTCACGATGACCGGAAGGTGCCGATAGCGGGGATGGGGCAGATCCAGCAGACCCTGCAGGTAGAGCTGGCGAGGCGTGGAATCCAGGAGATCCGTTCCCCGAACCACATCCGTGATGCCCTGAAACCCGTCATCCACCACAACCGCCAGTTGGTAGGCGGCGAGGCCGTCCCGGCGCCGGATAACGAAATCGCCCGCCGAGTCGGAGAGGACACTTGCCTGCGGACCCTGCGCGTGGTCCGTAAAGGCCACGGGCGTGTCCGAAACCCTGAGCCGCACGGCATGTTCCTCAGAGGCCGGAACAACCAGGCGCCGGCAGGTTCCCGGGTAGTTACCGCTGCTTCGACCCGCCGCCTCGTTCGCCGCTGAAATCTCTGATCGGCTGCACCGGCACCGAAAAGCGAGGCCCTTGGACAGGAGATCCCCCACGATTTGCTCGTAGGCGTTGGTGCGGGCGCTCTGGTAGAGCACCGGGCCGTCCCAGGTCAGCCCGTAGAGCTCCAGTGTTCTGAGGATGTCCGCCGCTGCACCCGGCTGCTCACGGGGCGGATCGAGGTCCTCCATCCGGACCAGCCACTCGCCGCCATTGACTCTTGCATCGAGGAAGCTGCCGACAGCCGCAAGCAGGGAGCCCGCATGCAACGGACCCGTGGGAGAGGGAGCAAAACGGCCGCGATAGACCGGGGAGAGTTCCGCGGGCCTATCCGGGCCCGCGGAAACGCTTGTCCTGTGTTTAGCGCTCGTCTCGATCCCGGTACTGGCGCTCTGCAAGTTCCCTGCGCTCCTGGGCCTCGACCGTCAGCGTGGCCACAGGGCGGGCCTCGAGCCGTCGCAAACCGATTTCCTCACCGGTCTCGGCGCAGAAGCCATAGCTGCCGTCATCGATTCGTCCCAGGGCGTCGTCGATCTTCTTGAGGAGCTTGCGCTCCCGGTCGCGCGTCCGCAGTTCCAGACCGAATTCAGACTCCTGGGTGGCCCGATCGTTGGGATCAGGGAAATTGGCCGCTTCGTCCTTCATGTGATGAACGGTGCGATCCACTTCCTCCATCAGCTCGCGTTTCCAGGCCACGAGAATGTTCTGGAAATGCTCGAGCTGCTCATCGCTCATGTATTCTTCGCCGCGCTTGGGCTGATAGGGCTTGAATCCCAGGCGTGACCCAGTGGAGGCGGCATTGATCCCGGCGACGCTGCTGGCCGCGTCCTCGACTGCCCCAGCGGCTCGCTTCACCGCGCCGGCCGCCTTGCCCACTGCGCCCGCGGTGCCGCGCACGGCCTTGCGGGTGGCGCGGGCAACCGTCCTCGAACCCGTCGCCTTCCTCGCTGAGGCCTTTTTCGCCGCGGCCTTCTTCGCTGCCGGCTTCTTTGCCGGGGCGGATTTCTTGCGGCTCGCAGCGGCCTTTTTCCTGGTCGTGCCCGCAGCCGTGCTGCTGGCGCGCTTTTTCTTGGCCACGGTCTTCTTGGCCGTGGCGGCCTTTTTGTTCACCGCCGTCTTTTTCTTGCCGGCGGGTTTCCGTGAAACAGCCTTCTTCGTCGCGGCCTTTTTCTTGGAGGCAGCCTTCTTCCTGGCGACGGCCTTCTTTACGGCCGGCTTACGCGCCACAGCCTTTTTCGCGGCGGCTTTCTTCTTCGCCGTGGCCTTTTTGGCGACGGTCTTCTTGGCAGCCGGCTTGCGCGCCGCCGCCTTCTTGGCGACGGTTTTCCTGGCCGCAGCCTTCTTGCTCGGGGTTCTGGTAGTGGCGGTCTTCTTTTTCGCGGCCATGTGCGCTCTCCGGGCCCTTTACTTACGAGGCTGGGCCAGCGGCCTCTGATGTGCGTCCCTGACACGACCCATGCTGCGGCAACAACGCCCGCCGGGTCGGCGTATCAAGCGAGGCTTTTTAGCGAGTTTTTCACAGATAGTCCAGTCCTGGAGGTCAGTCCGTTTGCAGATATCGGACCTCAGGGAAGGTCCACCCTTGCTTCGGGGCGCCAATCGGGATGGCGATGTTCGGCAACGACGGTTGTGTAAATCCCGCCGCGCACGTAGAACTCGGCCGTAACCCGCATAAATCGCGGATCGGTAGCGCCGGCCAGGTCCGTGAGCATCTGGTTGGTCACCGCCTCATGGAAGGCCCCTTGGTCGCGGTACGACCACATGTACAGTTTCAGGGACTTGAGCTCCACGCAGCGGCCGGCAGGGACGTATTCAAGGTGAATCGTGGCGAAATCCGGTTGTCCGGTCTTTGGGCATAAACAAGTGAATTCCGGCACTTTAATGCGAATCGTATAGTCGCGTTCCGGCTTCGGATTGGGGAAAGTTTCGAGGTTCCGGTTGGGTCCGGGACGTACGGCAGATTCGGTCATGTTTGATTAGGTTTCGCTGGCTGGCAAAAGAGCCGATTTACTTTACACTACCTCGTTTTTCCCGACCATCGGCCCACACGCGGCCCGGAGCCCATGCGACTCAGCAAGATCAAGCTGGCTGGTTTCAAATCGTTCGTCGACCCCACCACCATTCAGTTTCCCAGCAACATGACCGGGATCGTGGGTCCCAACGGCTGCGGCAAATCCAACGTGATCGACGCCGTGCGGTGGGTCATGGGCGAGTCTTCGGCGAAGCACCTTCGCGGCGATTCGATGACCGACGTGATTTTCAACGGCTCCAGCGCCAGAAAGCCGGTCGGGTCGGCCTCCATAGAACTGGTGTTCGACAATGCGGACGGGGCGATTGGCGGCCAGTATGCCCAGTACGCCGAAATCTCCGTGCGCCGCAGTCTGTCGCGTGACGGAACCTCCCAGTATTACCTGAACAACACGCGCTGCCGGCGCAAGGACATCACCCAGGTGTTTCTGGGGACGGGTCTGGGCCCGCGCAGTTACGCGATCATCGAGCAGGGCATGATCTCCCGGCTGATCGAAGCCAAGCCCGAGGACATGCGGGCCTTTCTCGAAGAAGCCGCGGGAATTTCCAGGTACAAGGACCGGCGCCGCGAGACCGAGAACCGGATCCGTCACACGCGGGAGAATCTTAGCCGGCTGGAGGACCTGCGCGAGGAAGTCGAGAAGCAGATTCGCCATCTTGAGCGACAGGCGCGGACGGCGGCACGTTTCAAGGAGATGAAGCAGGCCGAGCGCAGGCTCCAGGCAGAATTGCTCGTGCTGAGGATGAGTGAGCTGGAGACCCGCGAAGGCCGGGCGCGAACGGATCTCGGGCAGCGCGAAACCGAGCTTCAGTCCGCGCTGGCCGAGCAGCGCCAGGTGGAGGCCGGTATCGAGACCCTGCGGGCCCGGCACGCCGAGGAGATCGAGGCGGTCAACGCCGTCCAGGGCCGGTACTACAAGATCGGCGCGGAGATCGCCCGCCTCGAGCAGACCATTCAGCATGGCAAGGAACTGCGGCAGCGCCAGCAGAACGAGCTGGCCCAGGCAGAACACGGCTTGCGGGACATGCATCACCACATCGAACGCGACGAGCTTCAGCTGGAGGACCTGACCAAGGTCCTCGGGGAACTCGGGCCGGGACTGGAACGGGCGCAGCTTGCCGAAAGCGCATCCGCCGATGCCCTGCGTGCCGCCGAAGACAAGATGCGGGCGTGGCAGGAGCGCTGGGAGGCATTTACCCGTGACGCCGGCGATACCCGCCGGGAAAGCGAGGTGGAGCGGGCGCGGATCGAGCAGCTTGAAGGGCAACTGCACAGGATCGTTACCCGACGGGAGCGCATTGGCGAGGAACAAACCGCCCTGCGCTCGGCCATGGAGGCCTCCGATCTCGAGGACATTGCGGCCGCCGCGCAGGAGCAGCGGGATCACGAACGCGCCGCCCAGGCTGAGCTTGATGCCACTCTCGAGGAACTCGCGCGCGTTCGCGAGCGGGACCGGGAACTGGGCGCCGGGCTCGACCGCCAGCGCCAGGCGCTGCAGGAGTGCCGCGGACAACTTGGATCACTCGAGGCGCTGCAGGAGGCCGCCCTCGGCCAGCGCTCGGGACAGGTAGTCGAATGGCTGTCCGGGCGGGGTCTGGAGGCACAGCCTCGGCTCGCCCAGCAGCTGCGCGTGGAACCGGGCTGGGAACGCGCGGTGGAGACTGTCCTGGGTGCCTACCTCGAAGCAGTCTGTGTTGACGGTCTCGACGGTGTCACCGCGGCGCTGGACAGCCTGACCCACGGCGCCGTGAGTTTCCTCGAGTCCGGAATCGCCGGAGCCGGGCAGGCGCCTTCGGTGGGCGACAATCCCCTCGGAGCACGGGTCAGGGGGCCTGCTGCTGTTTCGTCCCTCCTGGCGGGGGTCAGAACCGCCGAATCGCTGGCGGAGGCGCTTTCGGTTCGACATTCACTGGCGGGCGGAGAATCGGTAATCACACCCGACGGCATCTGGCTGGGCACGAACTGGCTCCGGGTCAGCCGCGAAGAGGACCCGAAGGCCGGGGTGATCTCGCGCGAGGACGACATCCGGGTCCTGCGCGGGCGGATCGGTGAGCTCGGCGAAAGCGTCGATGCGCTGGGCCGCGAACATCTGGATGCCCAGGCCCGGCAAAAGGCCCTGGATGCTCGCCGCGACGAACTGCAGCAGCGCGTCAACGAAACCCACCGCCAGCATGCCAGCCTCAACGCGCGCCTGGAGAACATCAAGTCGCGGCTCGAACAGAATAGGGCCCGGCTTCAGAAGCTCGCGGACGAAGGGTCCGAGGTAGGCGAGCAGATAACCGAACTCGAGGAACGGCTCCGAAGTTCCAGACAGGCCCTGGAGCAGGCCCTCGGCAGGATGAGCGCGCAGGAGGACGAGCGCGAGCAGCACAGCGCGGAGCGCGAACGCCTGCAGGGAGAACTAGCCGGTGCGCGTGAACGTGCGGACGATGACCGCAGGGCAGCCCAGGAGATTGCCATCAAGGTGGAGTCACGGCGCTCGAGCATGGATTCGGCAAGCGTCAGCATCGATCGGCTTCGCGAACAGCTGTCCCGCTTTAGTCAGCGCAAGGACGATCTCGAGCAGCAACTGGAGGAAGGCATTCAGCCGCTTCAGGATGCCCAGGAGAGCCTCAGCGGATTGCTGGAGCAGCGGGTATCGGTGGAAACCGAGCTGGGAGAGGCGCGCCGGGCGCAGCAGAGCTCCGAGGCCTCCCTGCGTGAAGAACAGGAGAAGCGGCTGTCCCGCGAGCGGGCCGTCGAATCGGTCCGCCAGGGTCTTGATGAACTGAAACTCAGTCTGCGGGAGGTCACCGTCAGACTGCAGACGATTCAGGAACAGTTCGCGGAGACCGGCTTTGACGCAAGCGAACTCAAGGAATCCCTGGCCGAAGACGCGGCCATCCAGCCTTGGGAAGAAGAACTGGAACGGCTGCAGGCGCGCATCCAGCGGCTCGGCCCGATCAACCTCGCTTCCATCGACGAGCTGAAGGAACAGAGCGAACGCAAGGAGTACCTGGACGCGCAGTTCACGGACCTGACCGATGCTCTGACCACGCTCGAAAACGCCATGCGCAAGATTGATCGCGAGACCCGGACTCGTTTCAAGGAGACCTTCGACAAGGTCAATGCCGGACTCAAGGACCTGTTCCCGCGGCTATTCGGCGGTGGTCACGCGTACCTCGAACTCGGGGACGAAGATCTGCTGCATGCCGGTGTGGCGGTCATGGCGCGTCCCCCGGGCAAACGCAACAGCACCATCCATCTGCTCTCCGGCGGGGAGAAGGCCCTCACGGCGGTGGCACTGGTGTTTGCCATTTTCCAGCTCAACCCGGCACCGTTCTGCATGCTGGACGAGGTGGATGCGCCGCTGGATGACGCCAACGTGAGTCGCTACTGCGATATAGTCCGGCAGATGTCCGAAACGGTGCAGTTCATTTTCATCACGCATAACAAAACGACCATGGAAATGTCGCGTCAGCTGACGGGTGTCACCATGCATGAGCCCGGCGTTTCCCGCCTCGTTGCCGTCGATATCGACGAGGCGGTCCAGATGGCGGCGGTATAGGTTAAGGAGACGCCGATGCCCGAGCTTCGCTGGATTCTCGCACTGGCCGGCCTCGGGATTGTCCTCTTTGTCTATCTGATCAGTCGTCGCCGGTCGGCCCGGGATCAGGCTGACGCCGAAGCGCGGATTGAACCGGATTTCGCCGAAAGAGCGGCACCGGTGATACTGCCGGACCCGGGTCCGGATGAATCGTCAGACGGCGGAATGACACCGCTGTCCGCCACCTTTGACGATGACGAGCCGGACGATTTCGAACCGCTGCGTGGGGCTGTTGCCGAATCCGTTGAGGAGCCCTTGGTTGCGGACTTCCCGGACGATTCGGATACCTTCACCGGCGACGAGGTGGAGGAGAATCTGGACTGGGCAGGTCAGGAGGAGAAATCCGGCCTGAGGCCCGCGCCGCCGGACGAAGAGCGCGTGATCGCCATTCGACTCAAGGCACGGAACCCGGAAGGGTTTGACGGCGCCAGCCTCCTCAGGTCGTTTTCTGCCGGCGGACTGCGATTCGGCCGGTTCGGCATTTTTCACCACGAGGAGGCGGGCGGAAATACGGCATTCTCCGTGGCCTCGATCGTAGAACCCGGGACGTTTGATCCGGAAACGCTTCCTGAAACCGGTTGCCCCGGCATCACCCTGTTCATGGTTGTGCCCGGTCCGGTCGATCCGATTGTCGGCCTGCATGACATGCTTACGCTGGCCCGAGGCCTCGCGGCCGATCTAGACGGTGAATTGCTGGACGAGCGGGGCGTGAGCTTCACCCCGCAGCGGGAGGCGCAACTTCGCGAGGAAATCTCCGAGCTGGTGCGCCGTCTAGGGGGCAAGCCCGGCGCCGGTTTTCCTGCTGCGGAATGAAACCGGTCATGGGCGTTTCGGACATCGAAAGCCAGCTTGAGAAACTTCGGGCCGCGTTGCGCCACCACAACTACCGCTACTACGTTCTCGATGATCCTGAGGTGCCCGACGCGGAGTACGATCGCCTGTTCCGGGACCTCCAGGCGCTAGAAGCCGATAACCCTGAGCTGGTGACCCCGGACTCCCCGACGCAGCGGGTCGGCGCCACGCCAGTATCGGATTTCGGGGCAGTGAGCCATGACGTTCCGATGCTGTCCCTGGAGAACGCCTTTGGCGACGACGAACTCACGGAATTCGACCGGCGAATCCGCGAGCGTCTCGATCAGGAGGACGAGGTCGACTACCTGGCGGAGCCCAAGCTCGACGGGGCGGCGGTCAGTCTGCGCTACGAAAACGGTGTCCTGGTGCGGGGAGCTACGCGCGGCGATGGACTTACCGGGGAAGACATAAGCCACAACGTACGGACCATCCAATCGATTCCTCTAAGACTGCAGGACAGCCCGCCATCGCTGCTCGAGGTGCGCGGCGAGGTCTTTATGAGCACCGAGGGTTTCAGGGCTCTTAACCAGCGAATGACCGATGAGGGTGGCAAGCCCTTTGTGAATCCCCGAAACGCCGCGGCTGGGAGCTTGCGTCAGCTGGATCCTCGGCTGACCGCTGCGCGCCCCCTTGAATTCATCGCCTACGGAGTGGGCGTGGTCGAGGGCGAGGACTTGCCCCAAAGGCACAGCGAGGTGCTGGGACTGCTGAAATCGTGGGGCATCCGGATCTCATCGCTGGGAGAGGTCGTGGCTGGCGCGTCGGGGTGTGTTGCTTACTACGAACGAATTGCAGCTCAGCGATCCCGGCTCCCCTATGAAATTGACGGGGTCGTTTTCAAGGTGGACCTCCGGCCACTGCAGGAAAAGCTCGGATATGTTGCCCGCGCGCCCAGGTGGGCTGTGGCGGCCAAGTTTCCCGCGCAGGAGGAACTGACCGTGCTGCGTGCAATCGAATTTCAGGTAGGACGCACTGGTGCGCTGACGCCGGTTGCACGACTCGAGCCGGTTTTCGTGGGGGGCGTCACCGTCAGCAATGCAACGCTTCACAACATGGACGAGGTGCGCCGCAAGGACGTCAGGCCGGGCGATACGGTCATCGTTCGGCGAGCGGGCGACGTGATCCCCGAGGTCGTTGGCGTTGTACTGGAGAAGCGTCCTTCAGGTGCCAGGCAGATCGAAATGCCGGAACGCTGCCCCGTGTGCGATTCCGATGTCGTGCAACCGGAGGGCGAGGCGGTCGCGCGATGTTCGGGCGGCCTTTATTGCGCGGCTCAGAGAAAGGAAGCCTTGCGGCATTTTGCGTCGCGGAAGGCAATGGACATCGAAGGCCTGGGCACCAAACTCATTGAACAACTGGTTGACGGCGATCTCGTGGAGACGCCGGCTGATCTTTATGGCCTGACCGTGGATGAGCTTGCCGCACTGGATCGTATGGCCGAGAAGTCTGCCGAGAATCTTGTGGCCTCAATTGAAAAAAGCAAGCAGACGGATTTCGGTCGCTTCCTGTTCGCTCTTGGGATACGGGACGTGGGTGAAGTAACTGCTCGGCAGTTGGCCAGGCATTTCGGCGATCTGGACGCTCTAATGGCCGCAAATGAGGAGGCGTTGGCGGAAGTCCGCGATGTGGGGCCGATTGTCGCGGCTCACGTCGCCAGTTTTTTTGCCCAGGCCCACAATCGGCGGGTGATAGAGTGCCTCCTTGAGGCGGGCCTGGTGTGGCCAAAGGTCACCCCGGCGAAAGACGAAGAGTTGCCGCTGAGCGGAAAGACTTTTGTCCTCACCGGGACTCTGCCGAATCTCACGCGTGATGAGGCCAAGGCACGGATAGAGGCGCTCGGGGGGAAGGTGACAGGCAGCATCTCTGGAAAAACCGACTACCTCGTCGCGGGCGACAGTCCCGGTTCGAAGCTGGACAAAGCAAAAAAACTCGGCGTCACAATATTGGATGAGGATGAGTTGGTGGGG
>JARFQW010000180.1 GCA_029287575.1 Gammaproteobacteria bacterium
CCGCCTGTGGAATCCGGGACCCCGGCGGTCCTGAGCTGCGGGGCTAATCCGGGGAATCTCTCCATCGCGGTGGGCGCCGACGGCGACTACACCTTTACTCTTGACCCAGGCAGCCCGGGCAACCCGGTGCTGACGGTGACCGGTCCGTAAGACCGCAGTCCATGGACGACGAACGGGCCCGGCCTTGCGGTCGGGCCCGTTCATTTGCATACAAGCGCCACTCTCGTGCTCATCAATGGCTGAAACCCGACATCCGCGCGCCACGACACCGGACGTAAGCGAACCGGATCAGGGGAGCCGGCGCATCGTGTTCTGGGTGATTGCGCTCGCGCTTCCCGTGCTGCTTCTCGCTGCAGTTGAGGGGGTGCTCCGGCTGACCGGCGTTGCCGAGCCGGCGCCGCTGTTTATTCCCGAACCGGCGCATCCGGAGTTCAGCTTCACCAATCCAAAGGTCGTGGGGCGATTTTTTGCGCGCCCGGAACTGGCGCCGGATCTCTCGGTGGAGACCAGCTTTTTCCACACCGACAGACCGGCTGACGGTATTCGTCTCGTGGTGCAGGGGGGCTCGAGTGCCGCTGGTTTCCCGTACGGCTACGGTGCCTCCCTGGCCGGAATGCTCGAACAACGCCTGCGCCGGCGCTATCCCGACCGGCCAGTCGAGGTCATCACTACGGCCATGTCAGCGGTCAATACCTGGGCGCTGGCGGACTTCGTGGACGAGATTATTGCCTTGTCCCCGGACGCCGTTCTGATCTATGCGGGTCATAACGAGTATCTCGGAATTTTCGGGGTGGGGTCGGTTTACAGCGCCAGTAGTTCGCCAGCCATGACCCGGTGGCTGCAGCGGATACGCCGGCTGCGTTTGTATCGGGTGCTCGAGGCGCTTCTCGCGCCTGTGCCGGCTGATGACTCATCCGGCGGCACCCTGATGGCCAGGATCGCTGGGGAAAAACGTATTCCCTATGACTCGACCCTGTTCCGGCGGGGAGCGGAGCAGTACGCCGGTAATCTTGATCGGATTCTTTCCCGGTACCGGGGAGCCGGCATCCCCGTCTTCCTCGCGACGCTGGCAAGCAACGAACGGGACCAGCCACCCTTCGAAAGCGAGGATCCCGAAGAGAGCGCTGCTGCCATGTCAGCGGCACGTCAGGCCCTCGAGCAGAGTAACTGGCCGGAGGCCACAGAACGCTTCAATGCCCTGACCGAGGCCTATCCGCAGTCGGCCACGTTTCCCTGGTTTCTGGCCCGGTCGCTGGATCGCGACGATCAGCCTGTCGAGGCCGCAACCCATTACCGCCGCGCACGAGACCTGGATCAGCTGCGGTTCCGGGCTCCCACGGTATTCAACGACGTCGTTCGCGAGGCGGCCAGCAAGGGCGGCGCCGTTCTGGTGGATGTCCATGGCCGCTTTGCCGCGGAATCGCCAGGAGGTGCGGTGGGCGACAGCCTGATGCTGGAGCACCTGCACCCGAATCTCGAAGGCTATTTCCTGCTCGCCGACGCGTTTTACGACGCGCTGCTGGAGTCAGCGTTGCTGCCGGCGGGTCGGGATATTGGCGACGACGTCGCCCGGCAGGAGATACCGTTGTCGGACGGAGAGCGCTGGTTCGCGCGTTACAAACTGCAGCGCCTGCTCCGGAACTGGCCGTTCACAGACACCCCCGGCCCGGTCGCATTGCCGGCGGCGGGAAGCGTGCCGGAGGAACTCGCACAGTCCCTTTACCGGCAGGAAACGAACTGGCTCAATATGCAGCAGCGCCTGAAAACCTGGTACCGGGGCCGCGGCAACACGACAGAATACCGGCGGGTTGCCACGATCCTCGCCGATGCGTTTCCGTTTGTGGAGAGCGCGCAGCTTGAAGCCGGTAGCCTGCTGGTTGCGCAGGGACGCCCGCTCGACGCCCTGAGGTATCTTCATCGCGCCGCCCGGTATGCGGGTGACAGGCCCGCACCCGCGCTGCTCGAATTGGCCGGTGCGTATGCCGCGGCGGGCTATTCCGACCAGGCGCGTCAGGTACTCGAGCAGCTGCTGGCGCGGGAGCCCGGAAATGCCGCCGCGCAAAAGCGGCTGCGGGCGCTGGGTCAGTCTGACTGACTGCCAGCTTCCTCCAGTTCCGCCCGAATACGGGTAGCGAACTCGCCGGCTCTGGCGTGGTCGGGGGTGCCAGCCAGCACGGCTTCAAGGACGGCCAGTGACTGCGCCTTGTAGCCGGCCATGTAATACCCCTGAGCCAGTGACATCCGGTAGCGGATCTCCGCGGGTGCCAGGCGGGCCGCGGCATCCAGGTAGGGCAGGGCGCGTTGGGGTTGATCGCCACGCAGGAACATCTGACCCGCCGCATACTGTGCGGAGGGCTCGAACGGCAGTCCCATGGCCATATTCCCGGCGATACGGCCCGCTTCTTTTAGATCGCCAGTGCGCTGATAGAGCCCGAGGCCATCGTTCATGGCCTGTACCCAGCTGCGCTGGCCGAGGAACCAGGCCTGTGCGATCGTTGCCTCGTCGCTGTCCGGATCAGGAAGAGTCAGTTCCTTCGGCGGGTCCTGAAACGGCCAGTCCGAGAGGAGTCTCGCGACCCGGTAGGAGCCGGCCCGGGCCTCGATGCGCGAGAGCGGGAACTCCTCGCGCGCGGCCTCCGGATCCAGGGCAAGGGTGGGTGCGGGCAGCAGGTCGTCTTCGCGCAGCGCAGAATAATAGGCGTCGGCGAGCAGAAAATAGCCGTCTTCGTTCGGATGCAGATGCTCGACCATGACCTCATGGCCAATGCCCGCGGGGGGCGAGGCCGCCGCCAGCGCTCCTCTCACGTCGACCAGACGAGCGCCGAAGTCCGCGGCGAGTTCCCGGATGATGTCATTGATGGCCTCAGGGGCCCTGAAGCGCAGCAAATCCCGGTCCTTCGCAGACACAAAGGCGTCTCTTGCCTGGGCCGGGCGCCCGGCGGCGAGCAGAACGCGGCCCAGCGTGTAGTAGGCCTCCGGGTCGTCAGGGATAGCAGCGACCCACTCGCGGGCGACTGCCTCAGCCTCTTCAAGGGAGCCGGACTGGATCAGAGCGTCCACCCTGCCGATGCGAGCGGGCACGTCTGCCTCGTTGTCCGGGAATCCGAGGAGCGGCGGCTGGTCGCGCTCGTTGGCAGCGATCAGTCCCAGGTAGACGGGGATACCCGCGGCCCGGTAGTCGGACAGCAGGGCGCTCATGTTGCTGCGGAACTGGGCAAGCCCTGCCTCGTAGAGCGGGCTGGCATAGGGAATCCGACGCTCCCGGGCCACCCGGCTCATGAGCGTGCCTTGCCGCTGGCCCTCAGTCCCACCGGTCACGGCGGCCCAGGCCCGATTGGCCAGCGCCAGCAGCCTGAAATCCCGAGCCCTCAACAGCCGGCGCGTTGCCTCCGGAGAAAGACGGGTTGCCCAGGTGGAGCCGACGCCGAGGATGCCCAGGTACTCGTTGTGGCCGGCATAGATGAGCACGGCATCGGGTTGCAGGGCGATAATTTCCTTACCGAAGTCCCAGAGCGTATAGCTGTTGACCGCCGACATGGCCGTGGAGATGACTTCCACGGGCCGGCCGGGCCGTTCGCGGGAAAGTCGCTGCTGGAGAGATCCCGCCAGGGAGGCCCATTTGCCGAACGGAAATCCGGCGGCCGTGGACCCGCCCTGGACCACGAGCCGCAGTCCGCCCTCCGGCCGTTCCCGGCGGAACAGTGTTGTGTCGATCTGGGTATCGGGGGCCGCCGCGGGCGAAGCAAAAAACCGATCAATGACGTCCGCGTTCGGTTCCAGCCAGCCGGGCTGGGGCGCTTCGACAAACAGAGGCTCGGGCTCGGCGAAACCGAAAAGGCGCAGTGCTCCCTCGAGAAACGCGAACGCCGCGAGCGGAAGCAGGAGCGCGATGAGGTAGAAAACTGTCTGCCGCCGGGCAGGAGGGCCGGGCGCAGCCGACGCGGAATCGCTCATTGCAAGATGCTGCCGGAGTCCGTTTAGAATGGCGCGTCGGACTATACCAGTCTTGTAAAACGACCGCCGCCGGAAACCCTGTTTATGGCCGAATTTCTACGCGACCTTTTTGATTTCTTGCGGGCTCGCAAAAAGATCTGGCTGCTGCCGGTCATTCTGGTTCTGGTCGTGCTTGGCGGTCTCGTCGTGGTCAGCCAGCAGTCGGTCCTCGGAACTTTCATCTACACTCTCTTCTAGGCCGCGAAAGGCACGGTTTTCCGAGCCCTGCTTTCCTCCGCTCCGCGACCAGCGGAGGGGAGGCAAGTGGCGACAACGGGAATGGTGCAGCGCGTCGTGCAACACCGAACAAACAACGGTTGAATAGGCCTTGCCGTCGGGACGCGTAGCCGCCGGACCTGGAACAAGAACGTCGCAAGAGGAGTTCACGTAAGTGGGGGAGGAAACCGCGGGCCAGGCGCCGCTCAGGGCGAGCCGGATGTTTCGATGCTGCTTGTCCGCCATTTTCGTCCTGCTGCTGTCCGCGTGCCAGAGCACCGGCGACGTCGAAGCACCCTCAGCCGGAACTCGCGAAGGCCCCGTCACAATCGTCCCCCAGTCCGGCTGGGACGACGCCATCATCTACTTCGTGCTGGTGGACCGCTTCGCCGATGGCGATGCCGCGAACAACCAGCACGTTCAGCGGGATAACCCCGGCGGTTATCACGGCGGAGATCTGAAGGGGCTGGCGGAGCAGATCGACGAGATCGCTGACTTGGGCGCGACGGCCATCTGGATCAATCCGGTGCAGAGGCAGATTCCGGATCCGACCTTTGCCAGCGGACCGCCCGAGACCGGCACCCAGGCCGGCTTCGAGCACTGGGGTTTCCATGGCTACTGGATGGACGACTTCAATGCGATCGAGCCCCACTTCGGGTCGGAGGCGGATCTCAAGGCGCTGGTCGATGCCGCCCATGCCCGGGGCATCAAGGTGCTCCTTGACGTCGTGTACAACCATGCAGGATACGGCGCCCGCTACGAGGTAGATCCCGAATACCGGGGATGGATACGAAGCAAGCCGGTGGACTGTGGCGCAGACCCGCTGACCTGTCAGGTCGGGGGACTGCCGGATTTCGACACTGACCGCGAGGACGTCCGCGAATACCTCTTCGAGGCAAATCTCGGCCTGGCCGAGCGCACCGGGATCGATGGATTTCGACTGGACACGGTAAAGCACATCGACCACGGCTTCTGGCAGGAGCACAGGGCCAGGACCCGCCAGCGCCTGGGCGATGATTTCTTCCTGCTGGCCGAGGTCTGGGGCGGTTCCGCCCAGGTGATGGACGACTACTTCGCCAATGACGAGATGGATGCGGGGTTCGATTTCACCTTTCGGGGTAGCTGCCGGGGGTGGACCGAGGGCAAGGGCCGGACGGTAGCCTTCAATGCCTATCTGGACCGTCGACATCGGGTCCGCTCGGGCTATCACCTGGCGCACTATCTGTCGTCCCATGACGAGCCCATGTTTCTCTACGAGATGGGCGCGGACAAGGATCGCCTGAGAATGTGTGTGGCCCTGCAGATGACCAGCCTGGGAATTCCGGTCATTTATTACGGGGAAGAGGTTGGACGCGAGGGCAGCGTGTGGCCCACCAATCGGAAAAACATGCCCTGGGGCAGCCAGCCGGTGGCGCCGGGCGCGGGCGTGGCACGGGACGAGGCACTGCGTGATTTCTACCAGCGCCTCATCCAGGCCCGCCGGGACAATCCGGCGCTGCGCACCGGCGCCTACCGAAGCCTGCACACCGACGGGGATCTGCTGGTGTTCGCTCGGGAGGATGAAGCCACGGGCTCGGCGGCCCTGGTGGCGGTCAACCGGGGCGAGGAGGCAGCGGCGGCCGCGGTCGAGTTGCCGGCGGGCTTCTCGGGTTCGGTCCGCGAGGTGGTGGCCGGCGACGGCGGGGTGCTGGAGGGATCGACGCTGAAGCTGTCGGTGCCCGGGAAGCAGGCGCGGGTTTTCGTGCCCGGCGACTAACGAGTCACAGGAAAGACCAGACATGGCGCGCATTCTTTTCGAACGGGTCTGCAAACGCTTCGGCGATGTCAGCGTAATCGAGGATCTGGACCTGGAGATCCGGGACGAGGAGTTCATGGTCTTCGTCGGACCTTCCGGCTGCGGCAAGTCCACGGCGCTGCGCATGATTGCCGGTCTGGAGGAGGTCACCGAGGGGACCCTGCAGATCGGCGACCGGATTGTGAACGACGTACACCCGAAGGATCGCGACGTCGCCATGGTCTTCCAGAGTTACGCCCTTTATCCCCACATGAGCGTCCGCGACAACATCTCCTTCGGCCTGCGGATCCGCAAGATGGCGCAGAACGAGATTGATCAGGCCGTGGACAATGCCGCGGATATCCTGGGTCTGACGGAGCTCCTGGACAGAAAACCCAAGGCCCTCTCCGGCGGGCAGCGTCAGCGTGTGGCGCTGGGCCGGGCGATCGTCCGCAGCCCGTCGGTGTTTCTGTTCGACGAACCCCTGTCCAATCTGGACGCCGAACTGCGCGTGCAGATGCGAGCCGAACTGTCGAAACTGCAGCATCGTCTGAAGACCACCACGGTCTACGTGACCCACGATCAGATCGAGGCCATGACGCTCGGACACCGGATCGCCGTGCTCGCACCCATGGGCCCCGACCGGAAGAGCAATCTCAAGCAGGTGGGAACGCCGCTGGAACTCTACGACCGGCCCAGGAATCTGTTCGTGGCCAAGTTCATCGGCACGCCACCCATGAACATTCTCGAGGTGCACCTCGATGAGTCGGGGCACCTGCTGCAGCATCCGGGCTTCAACCTGCCGCTGAAACCGGCCGTCGAAGCGGCCCTGGCTTCCCATCGCGGCAAGCGATTGCTGCTGGGAATACGGCCGGAGCACATCTGCGAGAAGGGCGAGCAGGAGTGGACCGAGACGACCTCGGCCAAGGGAACGGTCGAAGTGGTGGAGACGGTCGGCCACGAGGTGATCATCCACGTTCGCTGCGGCGAAGAACTCGTCATCGCAAAATTGGGACCGCACCGGATACCTCGGTACGGAGAGGAAGTCGAAATCGAGATGCGCGGCGACCGGGTGCACGTGTTCGATCCGGAGACGGAACTGAGCCTGACGGCCGAGCTGGACTGAGGAGAGAATCGATGAGGAGCAGCATGCGAAACGCAATCGCCCGTGGGTTCCTGGCCTTTGTCGGATGCTTCGCCGCCGGAAGCGCCCTGGCCGCGACCGAACTGGTGGTCTGGCATGCCTACCGCGGGGCCGAAAAGGCCGCTTTCGAAAAGGCCGTCGGCATGTTCAACGAAGCCAATGCCGGCGCCGGCCTGACCGCCAAGACGCTGGCCGTGCCCTACGACGCCTACGCGGACAAGATCACGGCGGCCGTTCCGCGCGGCCGCGGGCCGGATGTCTTCATATTCGCGCAGGACCGGTTGGGCGGTTGGGTCGAAGGCGGCCAGACCGTCGAGCCCATCGACTTCTTCATCGAAGACGAGACCGTTGACTCGCTGCTCCCCAACATGATGGACGCGATGACTTACCGGGGTCAGGTCTACGGGCTGCCGTTCAACTACAAAAGCATTACCCTCATCTACAACAAGGCTCTGCTCGATGCGCCGCCAAAGACGACCTCGGAAATGGTCAAGGTCGCCAAGAGCATGACCAATGCCGGCTCCGGCAAGTTCGGCCTGGCGTATGAGTACTCGAACTACTTCTTCCACGCCGCCCTCATGAATGCGTTCGGCGGTTCGGTGTTCGATGAATCGGCCAATCCGACCATCAATGCACCGGCCAACGCCAAAGCCATCGACCTGATGATGAACTGGTACAAGGAGCAGGGCATCCTGCCGGCGGACCCCTCGTCGGCGCTGATCGGCACCCTGTTTAACAGCGGCAACGCCGCCATGGTGTTTTCGGGGCCGTGGTTTCTTGGCGAGATCGAAGGCGTGGACTACGGTCTGGCACCCCTGCCGATGGTGGATGAAGCAGGCGGCGAGCCCATGGGGCCGTGGCTGACGGTGGAAGGCGTCTATGTATCCGCCGGTTCCGATCACAAGGAAGAAGCCTACGAGTTCGCGAAGTACATGGTGGGGGCCGACGCGGCCAAGGTCATGGCCGTTGAAGGCCGCCAGCTGCCGACCAACGCGGCAGTCTACGATGAAAGCGAAGTGGCCGCCGACGAGGTGCTCGCGGCGTTCCGCAAGCAGCTCGAGACCGCGGTGGTCATGCCGAACTATGCGGAAATGACGCTGATGTGGTCTCCCGTAACCACGGCCATGAACAAGATCGTGAAAGGATCTGCCACGACCGAGTCGGCGCTGGCCACGGCTCAGCAGGAGGTGCAGACCAGCATCGACGCGTTACGGCGAGGCCGCTAGGGACCGCACTTCATGAGCACCCTCGTGCAACAGGCAGGCCAGGAACCGGATCAGACTCTGACCCACCGGCGCGGGTTGCTGGGTCTGATGCTGCACCCGGTGGCCATCGGCACCCTGCTCGGGGCAGCGGCGGCGATCCTGCTGGGGCACTGGTTTGGCAGCCAGGCCGCCACCGAGCTGTCGGAGGACCGCTGGAACCGCGTGGCCATCATCGAGCTGATGGCCTTGTCCGACGCGGTGGCCGGTATCGAGGCGCAGGGCGGCGAGAATGCCCCTGAACAGGTTGCGGACCTGCTGGATCGTGCCTTGGACGATACCGGCGGGGTCTATCGGGTCCTGCGGCTGAGCGGTGCCCAGCTGCTCGCCAGCACGAGTGCAGCCGACGCCGGCGAGGACGGGCTGCCCCGCCGTCTGACCCGCGACGAGAAGTGGTTCTTCGATCTCGCTCAGGGTCTGCGCTCCTCGGTTCAGACCAACCGGGAGGAGGGCGTGACCCGGCGCCGGCAGATCGAGATCGAGCCGATCGGCGATCAGCTGATCCGGATTTCCGTGCCCTATTTCGTCGACGACAGGGTGGCAGGCGTGGTGCAGGCCGAGCGGGAGCGCTCGCTGGCCATGGGCGACCGGCCCACGTGGGCCGGCGCGCTGCCCTTTATCCTCGTGCCCTGGGGCCTGGTTGTGGGGGTTCTCGCCCTTCGGCGTGGCGCCGCGGAAGCGGCCTGGGATCCGGATCACAAGGCCTGGGGGCTGTTTGTTGTCGCCACGGTCATCATGACCCTCGCAGTATTTGCGTTCGCCCGTCAGCAGCTCGGTGTGGCAGCAGGTCTGCAGCTGGAATCAGCCGAGCGGCTCGCGGTCACCCTGGACGAGGTGCGTGACCGGGTGGGAACCGCGGCCGGGGCGTTCGGCGTGACGGTCGACCCGGGACGGGAGAACCGCTGGGACGTGGATCTGTACCAGCGGCCCATGGGGGTCGTCGGTGATGCGGGCGTCATCGAGTCAGCTCTGGATGCGCGCATGGACACGCTCCGGTCCGAACTGGGCAAGAGCCTGTTCGGGAATTGGCTGATCGGGATTCTGATCCTGGGTTTCTCGGCTCTAGGTTTCGGACTCCGGCTGCGACGCACGTTCCGGGAGCATCGGTACGCCTACCTGTATGTTCTGCCAGCGATGGCGGGCATGCTGATCCTGGTGTTCTTCCCGTTCGCTTACGGCATCGCCTTGTCGTTTACCGAGCAAACCGTTCTGAACGTCAGCGAGCCGATTACGGACTTGTGGGTCGGGCTCCAGAACTACATTACGATTCTCGGTGATTTCCGGATTTTCGAGACCACCGCTGATGGCGGCCGGGACGTCAACTACAAGAATTTCTACTGGACGCTGTTCATTACGGTCTGCTGGACCGTGTCCAACGTGCTCGCGGGGGTGACCCTCGGCATGCTGCTCGCCCTGGCCCTGAACACGAAAGGCCTGCGCTTCACGAACCTCTACCGGGTCCTGCTGATCCTGCCCTGGGCCATTCCCAACTACATCACGGCGCTGATCTGGAAGGGGATGTTCCACCCCCAGTTCGGTGTCATCAACCAGGGTATCCAGATGTTCGGCGGTGAACCGGTCAACTGGTTCGACGGGGTCTTCTCTTCATTCATGACCGGCCTGATCACGAACGGATGGCTGAGCTTCCCGTTCATGATGGTGGTCATCCTCGGCGGGCTGCAGTCCATCTCCCAGGACATGTACGAGGCCGCACGGGTCGAAGGGGCGACCCGTTGGCAGCAGTTCACCCAGATTACCCTGCCGTCGCTGAAACCGACCATCATCCCGGCGGTGATCATTTCGGTGGTCTGGACCTTCAACATGTTCAACGTGATCTACCTGGTGTCTGGCGGCGAACCGGCCGGCGCCAATGAGAT